>CAYPMF010000007.1:0-17609 GCA_964411805.1 uncultured Actinomycetes bacterium
GGAGCAACACAATGGCAGCTATGAAACCTCGAACTGGCGATGGACCTATGGAAGTCACCAAGGAGGCTCGTAGCTACATCATGCGTATCCCATTAGAAGGTGGCGGCCGTCTTGTCGTTGAACTTAATCTTGAAGAGGCAACAAACCTAGCTTCAGTTCTTAACGCTTCAGTTGCACTAGTTAAGAAATAAACTAGTTAAAAAAATAAAAATGAGCTCTTTGTGAGCAGCCATATTCCTAAAATCGATTTAATCGAAATTGAGAAAATAGATTTAAATAAATTTAATGTAATCGCTCTTCCAATCTTGCAAAAAGATCAGAAGCCACAAATTCCAAGTACGCAATTTGCTAAGCAAGTTTCAAAGGAATTTAATCTAGATCTTGCCTCACAATTAAAGAATTGGCCGGATTACACCGGCAAGGCTGGCGAAATTATTGAAATTCCAACTGCTCTCGCTAAAAGTAAAGTAACTCGCATCTATTTAATTGGAGTTGGCGAAGAGAAACGCGATGATATTCGTAAGGCAGGGGTTGCGCTCGCTCGAAAAGTAAAAGGAAGTGGCCAAAGCGTTGCCTCAGGTTTATTAATAAAGCCGTTATTTATAAAGAACTTTGTAATCTCGATAATTCTGGCTAGTTATTTATGGAATTTAAAGAGCCCGAAGAAGGAAGATAAGGGAAGCGCTAACTTTACAATAATCGGAAAGAGTTCTGACTTTAAAGAAGGCGTAAACGAAGGAATTGCATTGGCAACCGGCGTTTGGTTGGCCCGCGATTTAATTCATACCCCATCAAATATTAAGAATCCTAAGTGGTTGGCAGACCAGGCAAAGAAATTTGTTGCATCGGTTAAGAGTTCAGAGTTGAAGATTGAAGTTAAATCAGGAGCTCAATTAAAAGATTTCGGCGGATTGCGTGCAGTTGGAAATTCTGCGCCAAATCCAGGCCCACGCTTTATCCAAATTAATTACCGCCCGCGGGGTGCTAAGAACGCTCCCCATGTTGCAATCGTGGGCAAGGGAATTACTTTTGATACCGGTGGCGTAAGTTTGAAGAGACCTTACGAAATTATGGCACCAATGAAATCTGATATGTCTGGTGCCGCCGCTGTACTTGCGACGTTAATTACTGTTGCAAAACTTGGGGTAAAGGTAAATGTAACCGGATTGATGATGTGTGCCGAGAATTCCGTTTCTGGAACTTCACAAAGGCCAAGTGATGTCATTAAACATTATGGTGGAACAACTGTCGAAGTTATTGATACTGACGCTGAAGGACGGTTAGTGCTCGCAGATGGATTAGCTTTCGCTGATATCAATTTAAAACCAGATTACTTGGTAGATATTGCAACATTAACTGGCTCCGCAACTCTTGGTCTTGGACGCCAATATGGTGCGATGTATACCCGCGATAAAAAAATTGCCAAGCGATTAGAAGAAGTTGGCGAAGCGATTGGCGAACGCGTTTGGCATATGCCTTTAATTGATGATTACAAGATTGCACTAGAGAGCGATGTTGCTGATTTCAATCACACGGCCGATAAAGAGAGTTTCTCTGCTGGTTCTGTAACTGCGGCTCTCTTCTTAGAACATTTTGCAGGTAGTGTTGGCGAAGATGCGAGATGGATTCACCTCGATATTGCAGGCGTTGGAAGAAGTGAGGCAGACGCAGGCGAAAATCCAAAGGGTGGCACAGGTTTTGGAGTACGTTTGCTCTCAGAATGGATCGCAAACCTTTATTAAGTAATCGCGGAGATATGTCCGCGTTCGCTGAGGGTTTTCCTCACGAAGATTTCTTTATGCAACAAGCTCGACGCAATGGCGTTGAAATTGGCGTTACCGATCCTTCAGTTGCTGCCGCAGGATTAATAAGTTTTATAACAGGTTTAGTTGGCGCAAAAAATATTGTTGAAATTGGTACCGGCTCTGGAGTTAGCGCGCTCGCAATATTTAAAGCAGCTACCAGCGATGCGTCAGTAACTTCAATTGATGACGATCGAGAGAACTCAGAGGGTGCACGTGAAATTTTCGAAGAAGCGGGTATTTCTGCTCAACGCTTCCGTTTAATTACTGGAAATATAATCGAAGTAGTTGGAAAGTTAGCGGATAATAATTACGACCTAGTCTTAGTTCGCTCACCTAAAGATATGGTCGATGTGGTTCAAGAGAGTTATCGAATGTTGAAACCTGGTGGCGTATTGATAATTGATAACGCGCTAGATGGTGGCCGGGTCGCCGATCCAACGCAGCGAGATTTTGAAACTATCGCTAGACGCGACTCAATAAAGGCTGTGAAAGATGACTCACGTTGGCGCAGCTCGGTAATTTCAATTGGCGGAGGAGTCTTGCTAGCCAATAAAATCTGACTCTCATGAGTGAGCAAATGCCTAATACCCCTTGGTGGATTTCTGAATACCAACCAACACAAACACAAGAGCCAAAGCAACAACGAAGTATTACTTTTCTGGCAATCGCCATGGCAATAATTGCAGGCAGCGTAGGAGCATTTATTGGAAGAGCTACTACGAGTCTTCACACTCAAACTAATTTAGTTTCTGCAAAATCAACAATCGAGAGAGCTCCTGATTCGATTGCATCAATTGCAGCGCGGGTATCTCCATCAGTTGTTTCAATTAGCGTCTCAACTAATTCCGGCGGCGATACTGGTTCTGGATTCTTTCTTTCAAGTAATGGATATGTCCTTACCAATAACCATGTGGTTAGCGCAGCAGCAAATGGCAGAGGCACAATTCGAGTTAATTTAGTCAATAACAAGTCTTATCCAGCGCAATTAGTTGGACGAGATAGTTCATCTGATTTAGCTGTTTTGAAAATTGATGTTACTGATGCGCCCGCCTTAGCGCTTGGTGACAGTGACAAAGTTTTGGTTGGTGATGGCGTAATCGCAATTGGATCACCACTTGGTTTAGCCGGAACAGTTACCTCAGGAATTATTTCTGCAAAGAATCGAGCGGTTGCTTCTGGATCTGGCACAGGTGAAAGTTCTTTTATTAATGCGCTCCAAACCGACGCCGCAATAAATCCAGGCAATTCAGGTGGACCACTCGTTGATATGTCTGGCGCAGTTATCGGAATCAATTCTGCTATCGCATCTCTAGGTTCATCATTTGGCGGGCAATCTGGATCGATCGGCCTTGGTTTTGCAATTCCAATCAATCAAGCGAAGAAGACTGCAGATCAATTAATTAAAACTGGAAGCGCTACCTATCCAATAATGGGACTTTCGCTTGCAACTAATTTCAATGGCACTGGCGCGCAAGTAGCAGCTGTTACTCCGGGATTGCCAGCAGGCAAAGCTGGAATTCAAAAGGGCGATGTAATAGTTGCGGTTGATGGCAAAGAGATCACTAACTCTGATGAAGCGATCGTGATCGTTCGCTCACATAATGTTGGGGATTCAGTAAAGGTGAAATTTACGAGAAATGGCAAATCTCTTGAAGTTACGCTCACTTTGGTCGCAAGCAAGAGTTAACTTAAACTAACCATATGTTTGGAATTGGCGGCGGCGAATTTTTAACTCTCGGATTTATCGCGCTTATTTTGATTGGGCCAAATAAGCTTCCAGAGTTTGCTGTTCAATCCGCAAAATTTGTTCGCAAAGTTCGGGACTTTGCTCAAGGTATGGTGAATGATTTAAAAGAAAATTTGGGTCCAGAATATTCAGATTTAGAAGTTACTGACCTTCATCCTAAGAAATTAATTAAACGCCATATTGATAGCGCTCTATCTGAGACTAATGAGATAAATAATGAAATTCGCAATGAAATCAATGGCGAGATAAAGAAGATTGAAAATAACGCCAAGATTGATCCGGATTTACTTTAATGTCAGAGAATTTAATATCGGCGCTATCAAAGGTTATTGATCCAGAGTTACGCCGTTCGATTACCGAACTTGGAATGGTAGAAAGCGCTGTAATTGATGGCGGCAAAGCAAAGATAAAGATTCTACTTACAATCGCAGCCTGTCCAATGCGCGAAAAGTTACATTCCGATGTTGATGCTGCAGCACGTTCTGTTTCTGGAGTATCCGATGTCTCAATTGAATTTGGGGCAATGACTCAAGAACAACGCGATGCGGTTAAGAAATTAATTCGTGGTGGCCGAGAAGCTCATATTCCTTTTGCTCAACCTGGATCGCTAACTCGGGTAATTGGTATCGCTTCCGGAAAAGGTGGCGTTGGTAAATCTTCGCTAACGGTTAATTTAGCAATCGCAGCATCACAACTTGGTTTTAAAGTTGGAATTTTAGATGCCGATGTTTATGGCCACTCAGTTCCAAGGCTCATGGGAATAGTTGGTGAACGCCCAACTGCAATTGATCAAACATTTATTCCGGTCGAAGCTTTTGGCGTAAAAGTTGTTTCAATGGAGATGTTCAAACCAGATCGCGCCGATCCTGTTGCATACCGCGGCCCACTTTTACACCGCGTCCTTGAACAATTATTAAGTGATGCGTACTGGGGAGATTTAGATTTTCTATTTTTAGATTTACCACCTGGTACTGGTGATATTGCAATTTCACTTGGCCAATTGATTCCGTCATCTGAAATTTTAGTTATTACAACGCCACAACTTGCAGCTGCGGAAGTTGCTGAACGTGCAGCGCGTATTGCTCACCAATTAAAACAAGTGATTATCGGTGTTGTTGAAAATATGTCTGATATGAAATGTCCAAAGTGTGGCGAGAATATTTCACTCTTCGGTAAGGGTGGCGGCCAAGAGAGTTCTGATCGACTTTCAAAGATGGTGGGCAGCGAGGTCCCATTAATTGCATCAATTCCATTCACTCCACAGTTGCGCGAGGGTGGCGATAATGGAAATCCAATCGTTATTGCAGATCCATCAAGTGATGCAGCGAAGGCTTTCCTAGATTTAGCGCAGAAGTTAGCCAAACGTTCACAGTCGATAGTGGGGCGACGACTCCCGCTTTCTTAAGGCTGATTTAGACTTGGCCCATGAAAACGCCACAGACTAAACCTGTAAAGAAGGTGAGCCCAGTGGCGAAGGGAATTGCGGCCGCAAATAAAATTGTTGCTCCGATATCACCAAAGCCAAGTGCAAAGGCACTAGAACGTAAAAATATTCGTGCAGCACTTGTCTCTTTTGCATCTTTAGTAGGTCGACCAGTTAAAAATGAAGATGGTTCCGTAATTGGCAAGTTGCAAGACGTTGTCGTTCGCCATGGTGCAGAAACTTATCCACCAGTATCTGGATTAATTGTTCGCGTCGGTCAAAGTAAGGCATATATCGATGGCGCGCGCATTACAAAGTTAACGCCAAAAGAAGTAGTACTAAAGGCGGAGAGTATTAACCTCGGTGATTTCCAACGCCGCACCGGCGAATCACTTTTGGATGCAGATGTTTTAGATCATCAAATCGTTGACGTTGATGGCTTGCGAGTAGTTCGCACATCTGATTTATATTTAGCGCCACTTGATAAAGAGATACGCGTGGTGGGCGTAGATATTTCATTCCGTTCTTTTATTCGTAGAATTTTTCCTAACTTTATTTCGCGTCGTCCAAATCCAGAATCAGTTGTTGACTGGGGCAAAGTGGCTTCACTCGCTGATGGTTCCGGCGTAGTACGTTCAAATGAATCTCGCGGCGCACTAAGCAAACTTCGCCCAGCAGATATCGCCGACTTAATTGAAGACTTACAAGGTCGCGAACAAGGCGCGCTGATTGAGATGTTGGATCCAAAGTTAGCCGCCGATGCATTGGAAGAAATGGAAGATGAAGAGCTACAAGGCTTGATGCGTGGTCTGCCAACCGAGCGCGCTGCGGAATTGATTTCACATATGGAACCTGATGAAGGTGCGGAAGTTTTGCGTGATCTTGATGAAGACCATCGTGAAGATATTTTGGATGAGATGGATACCAAAGTTTCGAAAGACCTTCGTAAGTTGGTTTCATTTGATGAGACTCTTGCTGGTGGAATCATGACCACCCACATTCTCACATCAGTTGAGAGCGAGACAGTGGGTAATGCACTTAAGCAAATTGTTGAAAATCGTGAGCGCGATGTTTCTGATGGAATCATTATTGTTGATGAAAAAGGAAAGCTCATTGATCATATTCAATTAGTTGAATTGGTTGCAGCTAAACCAAGCGCAGCACTTGCAACTTTAGTTGGTCCACCATTCCCAACTGCAGTAAAAATTGATTCCAGTCTGCCTGAGGTTATCGAAGAGTTTGCTAATAACCGCGGCGCTTCAATCATTGTTATTGATGATAAAAATAAACCAGTTGGCCGCATCCTTGCCGATGATTTAGTCGATACGCTTGCTGGCGAGAAAGATGATGCCCACGGCGTTGCTCAAGGATCGGGAGCGCTCTAATGCCGAATAAGTCATTGCCAAATAAGTCTGAGCAAACTTCAAAGGTACTTTCACCTAAAAAGTTAAGCGTTGCTGCGCTTCTAGGTGTGATGGGCCCTGGCATTATCGCTGGCCTTTCAGATGATGATCCTGCTGGCATCACTACATATTCATCACTTGGTGCAAAGTATGGCTATCAACTTTTGTGGACACTTTTAATTTCTACTTTTGCATTAATAATATTCCAAGATCTTGGTGCACGAATCGGTGTTGTTACTCGTCAAGGAATGATTGGTTTAGTTCGCCAAAAGTATGGCGCTCGTTCTGGAATGTTGAGTGCCAGCGTTTTAATCTTGGCAAATATTGGAACTATGACTGCTGAGTTTGCAGGTATTGCAGCTGCTGGTGAACTTTTTGGTTTAAGCAGATATATCTCAGTCCCAATTTCTGCGCTCTTAGTTTCATTCTTAGTTCTTCGAGGTTCTTTTGCTCGCATCGAGAAGATTTTCTTTATATTGACCGCAGTATTTCTTGCCTATGTAATTGCAGGATTTTTAGCGCATCCAAATTGGGGAGCGGCATTTAAAGGGCTAGTAGTTCCAACCATGCCACTTACTCATGATGCGATTTATATTGCTACAGCAACACTTGGAACCACGCTGGCGCCGTGGGGTCTAGCTTTTATTCAATCTTATGCAGTTGATAAGCGCCTGACTCGCGATGATCTTAAATTATTGCGCGTAGATGTTTGGACTGGTTCATTGCTTACTGGAATTATTGGTTTCTTTGTAATTATTACTTGTGCCGCGACACTTTATAAGCAAGGTATTACGGTTGATGATGCATCAAAGGCTGCGCAAGCGCTAGAACCACTTGCTGGTACCTTGGCAAAAGATTTATTTGCAGTTGGCCTAATTGGGGCAGCGTTACTTGCAGCATCTATATTGCCGCTCTCAACTGCATATTCAGTAAGTGATTTAACCGGTCGCCCAGCAGCGCTAAATGATAAGTTCAAGGATGCTCCACTCTTTTACTCAACCTTTGGATTCATTACTGCGTTATCTGCGATTTTAATTCTCATTCCTGGCGCACCGCTCATCAAGATTTTGATTCTTACCCAAATTCTCAATGCAATCCTTCTATTACCTCTATTAATTTATATGTTTGGTATTTCACGCGATAAGAAGCTGATGGGCGAGTTCATAGCCACAAAGCGAATGTCAATCGTCTATCTCGTAATTATCGGAATTGTCGCAGCTGCAATCTTTGGCATGCTCTGGTTCTCATTTGTAAAGTAAAGGTAATTAATTGAATTCAAAGCATCATCACACAATGCCAAAAGGAAGAGATATTCCATTGTTGGCAATGGGAATTGTTGGCATTGGAACCTCAGGTCCAATAATTGCCGCGAGCAAAATGCCAATCCCTTCTTTAATTTTCTGGCGTAATCTCGGTGGCACGCTCTTATTACTTCCATTTGCTCTTCGAAAACGCGAGTGGGTAACTACTGAACAGAAGTCAGGTATTAAAACTGCAGCTTTCTCTGGATTTCTTCTCGGGCTCCATTTCCTAGCCTTCTTTGCTGCAATGCGTTACACAACAGTTGCTACTGGCACCGCACTCACTTGCCTACAACCAATCTTTGCTGCCCTCTTTGTAAGCCTGCAGGGACATTTAATACCGAAGCGATCATGGAGCGGAATGGTGATCGCATTTATATCTGTTTTATTAATTACTGGTTTAGATCTCTCGCTGAGTACTAAATATTTTTTCGGTGATATCGCTGGCATTATTGCCGGTGCACTAGCTGCCGGTTATATGTTGGCGGGCGCTAAATCTCAAAGGTCAGTTTCAACCTCAACATTTGCAGTGGTTTGTTACTTCTCTTGCGCAATTACTGCGCTCATAACTGGATTAATTCTAAAAGTCCAAATTTGGAATTTCCCTAAACGTGAATGGGTGCTCGTTGCACTACTAATTTTGGGGGCGCAAATTCTTGGCCATACGATGTTTAATCTCTCGCTTAAGCGAGTTTCACCAGTTGTTGTATCTTTAATTATCTTCTTTGAAGTACCAGTAAGCGCAATCATCGCCGCTATCTGGTT
Source organism: uncultured Actinomycetes bacterium (assembly GCA_964411805.1). Lineage (GTDB taxonomy): Bacteria > Actinomycetota > Actinomycetes > Nanopelagicales > Nanopelagicaceae > AAA044-D11. Next base: position 8,445 of record CAYPMF010000007.1, read on the forward strand.
GGGTCAAAAACCTTCTTCCGGAATTATTCCTGGAATTATTGGTTTATTGATTGGCTGTGGCCTATTTGTAACGCGCTCCGATAAGAGCGAAGAGTTGGCATAGCGCATTGATAGATTTACATACCCATTCAAATGTCAGCGATGGAACTGATTCACCATCTCAATTAATAAATAAAGCGCATTCAAAAGGATTATCAATAGTCGCTCTAACTGATCATGATTCAACAGCAGGTTGGGATGAGGCAGTTACAGCGCTACGTCCTGGAATGGATTTAGTCTTAGGATCAGAAATTTCATGCCAAGCTGAAGGTGGTTTCTCTGTTCATATGCTCGGCCTCTTATTTGATGGTTCAAATTTGGAGCTTCAAAATTCGATGGCAAAAGTTCGTGATAATCGCGTTGGTCGAATGGAACGAATTATTGCAAAGTTAAATGCGGCAGGTATTGAGATAACTATGAGCGATGTACTGGCAGAGTTACAAGATGGTGCAACTTTAGGTAGACCACATCTTGCAGATGCGCTAATTAAGAGGGGGATTGCAAAGGATCGCGACCAAGTATTTGCCGAACTTCTTCATAATAATTCTAAGTTTTATATTCCACATTATTCACCTACTCCAAACGAAGTAATCAAGATGGTTAAGAGCGCTGGCGGGGTCGCAGTAATTGCACATCCATATGCATCTCTTCGCGGTCGAACTATTGATGAATCTGCATTTGCGCCCATGGTTGAAGCTGGACTTGATGGAATAGAAGTTTTTCATCGTGATCACACGCCTGAACAACAAGATTTACTATTAGAAATTACAAAAGATTTCGACTTAGTTGCAACTGGCTCAAGTGATTATCACGGAGAAGGTAAACTAAATACATTAGCGGAATTCACTACTTCAATTGAAAATTGGGAGAAGTTGGAATCCAGAGCAGATGCAAGAAGGGTGGTGCGCAAGTGACAAATTTTGCAGCTATGGGCGTTCTGACATTCGGTATTCAAGCATTTATTACGCTTTTGGTAATCATTGATCCGCCAGGCGTTACTCCAATCTTTCTTGCGCTAGCTTCAAATTCAACTAAGAAGCGCCAACGCGAGTTAGCTTGGCAGGCAGCAGCCGTTTCCTTTGGAGTTGTAATTGCTTTTGCGATATTTGGAAAGGTAATTCTCGATTACCTCCATATTTCAGTCGATGCGCTCCTTGGTGCTGGCGGCTTACTTATGCTCTTAATTTCACTTCAACTTCTTGTTGGTGGTCAAGATAGTTCAGCTGAAAAACAGAAGAATGTAAATATTGCGATGGTTCCACTCGGCACACCCCTACTTGCTGGACCTGGCGCAATCGTTACAACAATTATTTATGCCCAACATGCACATAGCAATAACTACAGACTCATACTTTTACTTGCGATAATTGCTGTTCACTTAGTTATTGGCCTAACGCTTATGTATTCAACAAAGATTTTTGGCTTAATTAAAGAATCTGGCGTCACCCTCTTTGCAAGGATTGCAGGTCTATTACTTGCAGCAATTGCGGTTGAGATGATTGCTACAGCGATTAAGGGCCTATTTAACCTAAGCTAATTTAGCTAAGTTAATTTTTCTTAAAAAATTTAGAAATTAGTTAGAAGCGAAGCCAACGCGACGTTCAGGCGCTGGACCTACTTCAACAAAACCAATCTTCGCCGCAGGTACCAAAGTTTGACGACCTTTAGTATCAGTTAGCTTTAAAACTTTGCCTGAATCGACTGCAGCATTTACCAGAGCAATCACATCTTCGGCAGCGCCTTCAACTTCGATATGAAGTTCTTGATTTGAATCCGAAATACCAATGCGAACCTCAGTATTTCCACTTGCGCTCTTCTTTGTTGCCACCTGATGCTCCTCTTGTTCTTCTTTAATTTATTCTTCTTTAATTAAAATTATTGCTTTGGGAAACCTGAAATTCCACGCCAAATTAAACTGGCTACTAATTCAGATGCCTTTGCTTGTTCAACTTTACTATCTCGCTCTATCCAATGTCGCGCTGAAGTTTGGGCAGTTCCAATTAGGCCAACCGCAAGCATCATGGAAGATTCCTTCGGTAACCCAGTATCGAGCGCAATTACTGCGCTAAATGCGGCAGCGCAGTCATAGGTCATGCGATTTAAACGTTCGTGAACTTGTGGCTCGGTCGTCATATCGCTTTCAAAAAGTAAACGATAAGCCTCGCCCTCTTGAGTTATGAAATTGAAATAGGCATCAACAGTTGCGCGCACACGATCTGGATTGCTCTTGGTTGATGCAATTGCCTTTTGAATATCAAAGACAAGTGAATCAATATGCAAATCTAAAACTGCAAGATAAAGATCTAGCTTTGATGGGAAATGTTGATATAGAACTGGCTTTGAAACCTTGGCACGATCTGCAATTTCATCCATTGCCGCTGCGTGGTATCCCGCAGCAGTAAAAACTTCTAACGCGGCAGATAAGAGGAGAGCTTTGCGCTCATCCTTTGGAAGTCGGCCTTTATCTTTGCCGTTTGCATCCGTCGTATTCATCGCGCTTATCGTAGAGTGATTACTGAAATATTTCACATAGAATTGCGCTGTGTCTGACCGTCGACTTCTCTTAGTTCACGCCCATCCTGATGATGAATCAATTAGTAATGGCGCAACTATGGCTAAGTATGTTGATGAAGGCGTTGGAGTCACGCTGGTCACTTGTACTCGTGGCGAGGAAGGTGAGGTTCTCGTACCAGAACTTTCACATTTGGCTTCAACACATGATGACAAATTAGGTGAACATCGAATAACTGAACTTGCAGATGCAATGAAGATTCTAAAAGTGAAAGATCATCGATTTTTAGGTAACTACCGCGATAGCGGAATGATGGGAACCGAACCAAATAATCGCCCAGATACTTTTTGGCAGGCAAACCTAGATGAAGCTGCTGGCAAGTTGGTAAAAATCATTAGAGAAGTAAGACCACAAGTTTTGATTACCTATGATGAATTTGGCGGATATGGCCACCCTGACCACATTCAGGCTCATCGAGTTGCGATGCGAGCGAGTGAATTAGCAGCAGATAAAAACTTTGGTGATGGTGATGCATGGGAAATTTCAAAAATTTATTGGAACATCATGCCGCGCTCAATTGTGGAAGAGGGCATGGCGAAAATGAAAGAGATGGGATCTGACTTCTTCGGAGCAGAGAACATTGATGATCTGCCATTTGTTAAACCAGACCATTTAGTTTCTGCTGTAATTGATGGAAGTAAATATGTTGATCAAAAATTAGCCGCACTCGCAGCACATAAAACCCAAATAACAGTCGATGGACCATTCTTTGCGCTCTCAAATAATCTTGGAAATAACGTCTGGGGATATGAGTACTACACCCTGGTTAAGGGCGAGAAGAGTAAGAATTTAAATGAGAGCGGTTGGGAAGTAGATCTCTTTGCATAGTATTTTTGTAAAGCGTTTGCTTTCCGTTGGACGGGCAATATTTGTTGGAACTCTACTTGGCATTATTGCGGTCTTATTTCATAACTCATATTCACCATTTGGTTTGATTATTGCTTTGTTAGAGAGCGCGCTAGGAATTTATTACTTTGCTAAGTTTTATCCTGGCCGCGCCCTTAACTTCGTAGCATTTGCTAGTTGGACAACACTCATTTATAACGCCGGAAGTTTTGGCGTCAGTGATGAAATATTAATTGAGGGAAATATAAATGGCTTCTTGCTCTTAATTGGTGGCTTAGCTCTTAACTTTTTTGCTTTGATTCGAGTAAGAAGAATTAAATAACTTCAGTTTGATACATGCGAGAGAGGGCAAACTCTTGATGTCCGCCAATCTCAGCCTTAGTCCCTTTGCCATTAGCTACATCAACAATCTCTTGGAAGATGCGAATACCAACTTGATCTAAGTTTTCGGCGCCATCTGCAATTGTTCCGGCATTTAAATCAATTAAATCTGGAATGGAATTAAACATAGGAGTATTGGTTGAAACTTTAATTGTTGGAACCACAGCGCTACCTGTTGGTGTGCCACGACCGGATGTAAAGACACAAATATTTATTCCCGCAGCTGCAAATCCAGTTAATTGTTCGATGTCATGTCCTGGCGTATCCATCATATAAAGACCAGGAACTTTGGCTGGATCTGCATAATCAAGTGCACCTGTAAATGGAGCGCTGCCAGCCTTCTTTGCAGCGCCAAGAGATTTCTCTTCTAAAGTTGTTAGGCCACCTTCAATATTTCCGCGTGATGGTTGTGCGCCACGCATATCGATTCCTTCATAATTTATTGAACGTTCATACTTTGCAACCATATCGATTATTGCTTGACCAACTTTTGGATCAATTGCACGCGCAGCAAGTAAATGTTCGGCGCCAAGAATTTCAGTTGTTTCACCAAGAACTGAGACTGAACCAAGTTCAACCAAATGATCGCTGGCTACGCCAAGCGCTGGATTGGCAGTAATTCCAGAGAGTGCATCTGAGCCACCGCACTCCAAACCTAAATGTATAGCGCTCCAAGGAGCAGGCGTTCGTTTTACCTCTTTAGCCAACTTTGCATATTTATTAGCAAGAGCGACACCGTTTGATTGCAGAGCGTTCAATGAGCCTAACTCTTTTAGGTTGAGAACTTCATGGTTTTCTAAACCTATCTTTGATGCGTTTTCAATTAAGCCTGCTTCAACTTCATTTCCCAGAGTTAAGAAAATAACTGCATAGGAATTTGGATTTGCAGCAAACCCAGAAAAGGCCTTACTTATCCGACCCCAATCCTTATCAACTTCACCAGACCAATCATGGCTAAAAGTTACGACGCTCTTATCGCTAACTTCATCTGCGATATTTCTAGCAACTGCACAAAGAGCTGAGTGCATTGGAAAAATTAAGGTGTGGTTACGAAACCCCCATCTTCCATCCTTACGTTGGAAGCCAGTTAATTGCACTTGTGGGAAATTAGGCACTGCGCACCACTCTCGGAGCAAATATTTCACCAAGGCTAAGAGCTTCAGCTTTGGTCTGGGCACCTTGTGCCACGCTATTTATTAGCGAAGTTAATTCTTCCGGCAAATAGTTTGCAGCTAAATCAAAATCTGTTGCGATAGCTAAATGCAATGGTGAGTCGGCAGCAATATTTATAACTGGGATAAGTGGGTATCCAGTCGGGGGTTGATCTTTTGCTACAAGTGAAATTATTAAATGAACGCCTGCTTGCATTAATTCAGTGAAATTGACGCCAGTCTTATCGCCAACTGCAAGGACGGTTTTCATACCTAATCCATTTAATTTATCGGAAAGGTCTCTTGCTTTAGCGCCATCTTCTGAGCTTTCAATGCCAACTACAAGCGTATTTAATTCAGCTCGCGTTTGTGGATACTTAGCTGAGAGTTCTTTCGCAGCAACGCTACCTTTTTGGAGGGTTGCGCCCATTCCGCCACTTTCTTGAATAACTAAATATTTAGTTGAAGGATTTTTTGAAAGTAATTGATCTGCTAGCTCGTTGCCTTGAATTGTTTCGCAACCTAGGCCCACAACTACTACTGAACTTACATTTGGATGGTTTGCTAGCTCGCCGAAGAAGTCACCAATTCCAGGAACATCTGATCCGATAATCCCGCAGCCAGTGTTGTGCGCAAAGCTCTTGCCACCAACGGCATCTGCGATCTTCTTTGAAACGTGGGTTGAGCAGACAACTGAAGGAAGGATCAACTGAATATCGCGGATACCGATTCCTCTTGCGCCGTGATCAAAACCTGAGATTTTCATCGAACTTGCTCCGTTGAGAGGCGATCTCCTAAAACATTGTGGACATGGACATGTTCGCCAACTGAAATATTTGAAGTCGCATGGCCCATGCGTTCGCCATATTTAATGACGCCCGCATTCTTCTCAATTTCCTTAATTGCGATTTTATGCCCACGTGGGATTTGATTTTTAACTTCAATCTCAAATCCATTTTGGGAAATGTGAGTCCCCGCAGTTAAATCCTCTAAGCAGACAGCAATGTTGTCATTCTCATTTAAAAAGAGGAGCTTATTCATACCGACCCGAACTATACGCTGATTGGATTTTGCTGTCAGCAGCTATAAAGTTTTGGCATGCGCCATGATGAGCTAGTTCGCATTAAGGGAACTGATCTTGAGATCACACGTTTAAGCCTTGGCTCTGCTCCACTTGGTGGTCTATTTCGCACTGTTACCGAAGAAGAGAGCGATGCGTTAATTGAGTTAACTTTAAATTCTGGAATTCGACATATCGATTCTGCGCCACTTTATGGCTATGGCATGTCTGAGACGAGAGTTGCGCGCGGGATTAGTAAGAGTGATAAGCCATATGTACTTTCAACCAAAGTTGGAAGACTCTTAAAGGCTGGAAAGAATCAAGAGCTTGATAAATGGCCCGGTACTGATCCAAACCTTGAGGTTTATTTTGATTACACACCAGATGGGATTAAAAAATCTCTTGAGGCAAGTTTTGAGAGATATGGCAATCGCCAAGCTCCAATCGTTTATATCCACGATCCAGATGATTGGATTTCAGATGCCATCAATGTTGTTTATCCAATTCTTGATGATTTAAGACGTCAAGGCGTTATCAAAGCAGTTGGCGTTGGAGTTAATCATGTAAAGACTGCACTTGCTGTCATGAAAGATACTGATTTAAATATTGCACTCCTTGCTGGTCGTTACACCTTATTAGATCAAAGTTCACAAGATGAGTTATATCCATTAGCGCTTAAGAAGAACGTTTCAATTGTTGCAGCAGGTGCACTCAATTCTGGAATCTTGGTTGATCCAAAGCCGGGCGCGCATTATGACTACGAGCCGGCAAAGGCAGAGTTGGTAGAACGCGCAGTTGCCATTAAAAATAAATTATCGCAATTTGATATTCCGCTATTTGCTGCTGCACTTCAATTTCCACTTCGCCATCCTGCAGTTGCAACTGTTTTAGTGGGAGCTGCCAATGCAACCGAGATGCAGGCCAATATCGCTGGCTTTGATTTAACTATTCCAGATGAGGCTTGGCGGAGTTTGGAATCTGCTGGCTTGATTGTGGGACTACCTTCCACATAGCAATCGCTTCAGCTTTAAATTTATGGATTGAGCCATCCTTCTTTTGCACTGAATCAACCTCAACCAATATTCCGAGGAGATCGCGGTAGCCACCTTCTGGATCATGGAGGCGGATTGAGACTTTCTCGCCTAAATCACTTACTCCAGGGGGTTGCTTCGTACTCATAAGGGATATTCTTCACCTATTGTTCGTGAAAGAACCGAATTGCTTAAGTTAAATAGAAAGGCGTCGACGTGACCTACATAATCGCCCAACCTTGTGTTGATGTTAAAGATAAATCTTGCATCGAAGAATGTCCGGTTGATTGCATCTATGAAGGCGCTCGCATGCTTTATATCCAACCGGATGAGTGCGTTGATTGCGGCGCGTGCGAACCAGTATGTCCAGTAGAAGCTATCTATTATGAAGATGATGTTCCTGGCGAAATGAAAGAATTCGGAAATTATGCAAATGAGTTCTTCCAAGATTTAGGTTCACCTGGCGGAGCAAGCAAAGTTGGTGCAACAGGCAAAGATCCAGCTGCTGTACAAGCTCTGCCACCTAAAGCTGAATAACTTTTAAAACCTTGAAGCTTCCTGATTTCCCCTGGGATGCGCTCGCACCTTACGGAGATAAAGCGCGCAAGCATCCTGATGGAATTATTGATTTATCAGTTGGGACGCCAGTTGATGATGTTCCAGAATTTATTCAAAAAGCTTTAATTGAATCCGCCAACACTCCTGGTTATCCATTAACTATTGGAACTCCAGAACTTCGCGATGCGCTTCGTAATTGGGCAGAAAAAGTTCTAGGTGCCACAGGGGAATTCGATGTGCTTCCAACAATTGGTTCAAAGGAACTTGTTGCATGGCTACCAACGCTTTTGGAAGCAAAGAGCGTTATCTATCCAAAGATCGCTTATCCGACTTATCTAGTTGGCGCCCTAATTGCAAAGGCCACTCCAGCTGAAGTTGAAATTGATGCAAGCACTTGGCCCAAGGCAGATTTAGCTTGGATAAATTCTCCTTCAAATCCAACCGGTCGTGTCCACTCAAATGAAGAGTTGCAAGCAGTTATTGATTATGCAAGAAATAGTGGCGCAATAGTTGCAAGCGATGAGTGTTACCTAAATTTCCCGGCAAATGAGAAAGCTCCAACTTCTATCCTGAAATTAGCTAATGGCAATAATAAGAATTTGCTTGCGGTTCATTCAATGTCTAAGCGCTCAAATTTAGCTGGCTATCGCGCAGCCTTGATTGTGGGCGATAAAGATTTAATTGCAAAGATTCGTGAGATTAGAAAGCACGCAGGAATGATGGTGCCGCAACCAATTCAACGAGCTCTTACTGCAGCTTTAAAAGATGAGAGCCATGTGAAGGAGCAAGCCACACGATATTTAAGTCGAAGAAAGATGTTGCAACCAGCTCTAGAAGCAGCCGGATTTAAAGTTGAACACTCAGATGCTGGTCTGTATATCTGGTGCACCAGAAATGAAAATTCTTGGGACTCGGTTGCTTGGTTAGCCGAACTTGGCGTACTAGCAACTCCAGGAGTCTTTTATGGAATCGCTGGTGAAAAAAATATAAGAGTTGCACTCACCGCAACCGATGCAAAGATTTCAGAGGCAGCAAAGAGAATAAGCGCTGCTGCAAAATAATGGCGCTCTCATTAGAAGAGGCGTTTGCTCAAGCAGCCTCAAAGATCGAAGATATTGATCAATTAGTTCGAGTTGTTCTATCCGGGCGTCGCCGCAATTTCAATCCTGAATTTGAGCGGATAGATATTCGTCCAGTAAAGATTAAAGATGAAGTTAAATATCAAGTTGTTGAGAGCGATGGCCGTCAGGATTTTACAAAGAATTTTGCTAAATCAGAGTTAAAAATTGAAAGCTATTTAACAGCAGGTTATGCAAATATTCTGGTCGAGATGGTTGGCGGAACGTTCTCTCTTCGCGTGACAAAAAAAGGCGAAGCTTTAGTTCATGAAGATAAGGTCTCGCGCCAGCAAAATTTAGATCATGATCGAAAGAAGTCGCGATTATTAGATCCAGCAGATCCATTTTTAATTGAAGTGGGGATTTCGGATAAAGCTGGTGTTATAAAACCATCTCGCCAAGATAAATA
>CAYPMF010000007.1:17709-20340 GCA_964411805.1 uncultured Actinomycetes bacterium
CATGGCGCCAAGATTCTTCTAATTGCACCATGTTGTCAACATGATTTACAAACTCAGATGGTGAAGGCTCCGGAACCTTGGTCGCTATTAACTAAGTTTGGATTAATTAAAGAGCGACTGGGCGATCTCTTAACTGATTCGTTACGCGCTCAGATTTTGAAGTTAAAGGGATACCGCACTGAAATCATCGAGTTCATCGCAAGTGATCACACTCCGAGAAATATTTTAATTCGTGCAGTATTTACTGGAGCAAAGCCAGAGCAAAGTGAATTTAAAAAGTATGAAGAGCTTTGTAAAGAGTGGGGCGTAGAACCAGCGTTAGCCGGAAGACTTAACGTAATCGATTAAGGCAGTTCGCTCGCTATCAATTTCTGAAATGTGATTCTTCACAACATCGCCAATTGAAACGATCGACACTAGTGCGCCTTTTTCATCAACTATAGGAACATGTCGAATTCGCTTTTGAGTCATCAAGACCATTAACTCCGCAAATGTTGCATCTTTCTTACAGGTCATAACATTTACAGTCATTATGTCCCTTACATGAAGAGATTGAAAAGAATCAAAGTTTGCAGGCATTGATTGAACTATGTCGCGCTCTGAGACGATTCCTTCAATAGTCGAACCATCACTCGAGACAACCAATGCGCCGATTTTGTGCGATGCTAATTTTTCAACCAACTCTTTAATCGTCGCGGTTGGCTTTACAGTTTCCGCACGCTTGCCATCTAATATTGATGAGACCTTCATAACAAACCCCCTTAATAAGTGGAGTCGGTAGCCCGATAGTTAATTTTTATCTTCTCCCTGCCAATATGCAATAGTTCGAGGGGATAGATTTAGAGCAGGAAATTAGACAGGAGCGCTAGTGGGTCAGGTAAAGGTCAAGCGAAAGTTCCCAGGATTTAAAGAATTGGCTGGACTCCTTCGATTTCGTAAACCGATCCTAAGTGCTCGTCGCCGTCGACTATCGCGCGCGCTCACCATTTATGACTTAAGAGCAATTGCAAAGCGCAGAACACCCAAAGCTCCATTTGATTACACCGATGGCGCTGCAGATACCGAGAGTTCATTAAGCCGCGCACGTAAAGCTTTCGATTCAATTGAATTTAGCCCAAGAGTTTTAAGAGACGTTTCAAAGATAGATACAACAGTTGAGATGCTAGGCGAAGTTCATTCCATGCCAATTGGAATTGCGCCAACCGGATTTACTCGAATGATGCAAACTGAAGGTGAAATTGCTGGATGTACTGCAGCCCGTGATGCCGGTATTCCTTACACGCTCTCAACAATGGGAACCCGATCAATTGAAGATGTAGAACGCGCAGCACCAGATGGTCGCAATTGGTTTCAACTTTATATGTGGAAAGATCGCGATCGCTCAATGGGGTTAGTTGATCGCGCCGCAAAGGCTGGCGTTGATACTTTAGTTTTAACAGTAGATGTTCCTGTAGCGGGAGCTCGCCTGCGAGATGTTAGAAATGGAATGACAATTCCACCATCAATAACTTCAAAGACAATTTTAAATGCAATTCCACGTCCAGGTTGGTGGATGAACTTCCTAACAACTGATCCACTTAAGTTTGCCTCACTTGATCAATGGAAGGGAACTGTTGCAGAACTCCTAGATTCAATGTTTGACCCAACAGTTACCTTTGATGATTTAAAGTGGATACGTAAGCAATGGGATGGTAATTTAGTTGTAAAGGGAATTCAAAACGTTGATGATGCAAAGCTTGCCATGAGAGCAGGCGCAGATGCCTTAATTCTTTCAAACCATGGCGGCCGCCAATTAGATCGCGCTCCAGTTCCTTTTAAGTTATTGCCTGATGTTAGAAAAGCGCTTGGAAAGAGCGCTGAGATTCAAGTTGACACTGGAATCATGCATGGCGCTGATGTTGTTGCTGCAATTGCGCTGGGAGCAAACTTCACTTGGATTGGTCGCGCATATCTTTATGGCCTAATGGCAGGTGGCAAAGAGGGTGTAGATCGCAGTTTAGAAATTCTTCGCACTCAAATGGTTCGTACTATGAAGTTATTGGGTGCTAGGTCACTTAAAGAGTTAAAGCCAGAGCACGTTAATTTAATTCAAAAGTAAGAGTTCTATCTTTAAGCTGATTTAACTATTACTATTCCGGCATGGATAAAGTACGTTTTGGATTTATCGGCGCAGGAATGATTGCAAAGAAGGCGCTGTGGCCAGCGCTTCTTAATTCAGAGGTTGGCGAAATTTACGCGGTTGCTGGACGCGATCCAGAACGCGCTAAAGCGCTCTCACCATCTGGTCGCATCTATACAAATTATGATGATTTATTAGCTGATCCAAACGTTGAAGCTGTTTATATTTCACTTCCAAACTCATTGCATATTCCTTGGTCCATCCGTGCGATGGAGGCTGGCAAGCATGTGCTTTGTGAGAAGCCACTGGCAATGAATGCAGATGAAGTTCGTGAAGGAATTAAAGTTCAAGAGAAGACCGGAAAGTTATTTATGGAGGCCTCTTGGAATCGTTGGCATCCACGCACCATCCGTTTAAATGAGATTGTTAAATCGGGCGCAATTGGTGAAGTCAAAAAAATTCGCTCTTGCTTTACATATACCGATCTAGATCCATCAAATATTCGCGCAATT
>CAYPMF010000008.1:0-20195 GCA_964411805.1 uncultured Actinomycetes bacterium
GGATTGGTGAACGTGCATACCTGAACCGTTGTCACCGAATAGTGGCTTTGGCATAAATGTTGCAGTCTTACCGGCAGCCCAAGCTGTGTTCTTAATGACGTACTTAAACTTCATAACATCATCGCCAGCTTGTTCAATATCTGCGAAGCGATAGTTGATTTCCATCTGTCCTGCGGTTCCCACTTCGTGGTGTGAACGCTCAACAGATAAACCAACTTGACCTAACTTCATAACCATTTCATCGCGCAGATCTGCATATTGATCTGTAGGTGAAACAGGGAAGTAACCGCCCTTTACGCGAGTGCGATAACCGCGGCTTGGAGTTCCATCAGCATCGAACTCTTCACCACGGTTCCACCAACCTTCGTAAGAATCGATGTGGTGGTATGACTCATGCATATCAGTTGAGAATCGAACAGCATCGAAAACATAGAACTCAGCCTCTGGCGCGAAGAATGCAGTATCAGCAATTCCTGTTGAACGGAGATATTCAACAGCTTTTGTAACGATTCCACGAGGGTCGCGTGAATATGGAGAGTTATCAATTGGATTATGTACTGAGAAGAGAATGATCAAAGTCTTCTCTTTACGATACGGATCGATATAAGCAGATGACGGAATTGGCAACAACTTCATATCTGATTCGTGAATTGATTGGAAGCCACGAATTGATGAACCATCAAACATTAAACCTTCAGTAAAAACTGCTTCGTCGAATGCTTCTGCAGGTAGGTTGAAGTGGTGTTGAATTCCAGGAAGATCAATAAAGCGAACGTCAACTAATTTAACGTCATTCTTCTTGATGAAATCAAAGATTTCATTTGCGTTCTTAAACATATTTCTCCTGTAAGAAACTCGAGGGGCGCTTCAATGAGCCTTCGAGAGGTAGGTCTTGATGGGCTAAACCTAGGGGGTCTCGGTAAAAAAGACTTAACCCGCATGTTACGGTCATGTTTCATCTTCGCCGAAGATGAGCCTGCCCTACCCTTTGGGGCATGGAAACCGCCGCATTCCGCCGCCGTCTAGTGGCCCTCTTTGCCGATTGGACCCTCTCTTACTTTGTAGCGGCATTTTTAGTCTCGATGAATTGGGGCTCGATATCACTAATGCAAAATTTAGTTTTCTTTCTGGAAAATATAATTTTTATTTCAACTACTGGCGCCACAGTGGGTCAAAAGCTCATGAAATTAAAAGTTATTAGTTATCCAGATGGTGGCTACGTGAGTGCAGGTAGAGTATTTATAAGAACTATTGCACTGAGCCTTGTTTTACCTGCACTTTTTTCCTCAGGTGGCCGTGGATTTCACGACATCTGGGCAAAGAGCGCAATCATTAACGTTATTTAACGTTTTTAGCGTTTAGGCATCCTTGCATTTCGATTAAATGGAACTGGCCCCTTTGGTAGTGGCATAGCCATGCCACCAATAGCTTTTTCACGAGAGCGAACTTCGCGAAGTTGTGCCTTACTCAATTTTTTAGGAAGTTTCTTTAACTTCTTTTGCAATTTACGGATCGGAACTTGACCCTCACCATTTCCTGCCCAAATTTCTGTAACTGGTACGCCAGCGATAAATCTCTCAACCTTACGGCGCTCATCAATCAACATCGCGCGAACCGCATGGCCGCCTTCACCCACAAGAACAACTCCACAACGACCAACTGAACGGTGAACCATATCTTGCGCCTTATTTGCGGCAACTGCTGGCGTTGTTGTGAACCCGGAACGGATTGCCATAATTACTGAACCAGCTGCACCAAGTTGTCCTTCAATGGATGCAAATGCAGCTGCATTTGCTTGGCGAGTAAAGATAAAGAATGCAGCAAGTATGCCGAGTGGAAGTGAGATGATTGTTAAATAAACAGGATGACCGATTGAAGAGCCAAAGGTAATTCCACCAACTATTACTACAACTGCAGCAACCGCTGCCCATAGAAATGCGATTGGACGGTGCTTCTTAACTAATTTAAAAGCATCCTTCAAGATTGCTAATTGACCTTGTTCTCCTTCAGCTTTCTTTCTTCCAAAGAGTGCCATCTTTAACTTTCCTCATTTCGTCTGCGTTCAGATTCCAACTTTACTTGTTCCGGCGTAGGAGCTGTGCCACCTAGACGTGCTGGCGCCCACCATTGCCCTGCGTGAGAGTCTGGATAATCGTGCTGAATTTCTCGTAGTAGTTTCTCAAGGCGCACTTTCAAGTCAGCTTCAGCCGCATCAACATCCTCACCCTTACTTACAAAATATGGTTCACCAAAATAAACTGAGATTGGAAATTTAGATCTCTTAAAGTTTGGTTTGTGTCCTTTGGTATAGATTCTTTGCGATCCCCAGATGACAGTAGGAATGATTGGAACATTTGCACCTTGTGAGAGTCGCACCGCACCACTCTTTAACTCTTTAATTTCCCAACTTTGGGAAATAGTTGCCTCTGGAAAAATTCCAACTATTTCACCGCTTCGAAGTGCGCGCATGGCTGCAACAAATGAAGTGGAGCCATTTTCGCGATCAACTGAGATGTGGTGCATTCCGCGCATAAAGGGCCCAACAATCTTGTTATCGAAAATAGATTTCTTTGCCATAAAGCGCACATATCTTTTTCTTGGAAGCACACCAGTTCCAACAAGGGCAAAGTCGAGGTAACCAATATGGTTCATAGCTAATACCGCGCCGCCTTTTAAAGGGAGGTTTTCTTCTCCTTTAAATTTAAAATTTAGGCCGAGATATTTCCAAACTAGCTTGATGCCTGTGATTACAGGCGGATAGACAAAATCTCTCACTTAATTAGGTATTTCATTTAGCAAGGGATCGTTTTTCTTGTGCTTGGTTGTATAGACGGCCAGCTCGATAACTTGAACGAACTAGTGGGCCGCTTAGCACTCCAGCAAAGCCAAGCTCTTGCGCTTCCTTTGAAAGCTCAACAAACTCTTCTGGTTTGACCCATCTTGAGATTGGATGGTGTTTAGGGGAGGGGCGAAGATATTGAGTAATAGTCACCAAATCACACCCAACAGAACGAAGATCTTTAAGAGCTTGAGTTACCTCATCTCGCTCTTCACCCATACCTAAAATTAAATTTGATTTAGTAATAAGGCCAAAAGTATTTGCCTGCTTAATTACATCAAGCGATCTTTCGTAATTAAATGCTGGTCTAATTCTTTTGAAAATTCGAGGCACAGTTTCTAAATTATGGGCAAAAACTTCTGGCCTAGTTTCAAATACTTCATTTAGCAACTCAGACTTTCCATTGAAATCTGGAGCCAGCATTTCAACGCCAGTATTTGGATTAAGTTCATGTACTTGGCGGATTGTTTCGGCATAAAGCCAAGAGCCACCGTCTTGGAGATCATCACGCGCTACTCCAGTAATCGTTGCATAACGCAAGTTCATAGTTTGAACTGATTCTGCAACTCTGCGTGGTTCATCTCGGTCGAGTGGTTCAGGCTTTCCTGTATCAATATTGCAGAAATCGCAACGTCGCGTACAACGCTCGCCGCCGATTAAAAAGGTCGCCTCCCGATCTTCCCAGCATTCAAAAATATTAGGACAAGCTGCTTCCTGGCAGACTGTATGAAGGTTCTCTTTTACAACCAATGAGCGAAGAGCTGTGTATTCCGGCCCCATCTTCGCCTTAGTTTTAATCCATTCTGGCTTACGCTCGATAGGAGTTTGCGCATTACGCGCTTCAATGCGAAGTAATGGACGGCCATTGGGAGCTTTAGACATTAAGAAATCCTTGTAAGCCCATCTGAAATATATTTTTCAATTGTTGGTAGAACTTCCTTTATAGTGATTTCACGGCCGAGCTCTTTGCTCATTGATGTAACGCCAGAATCGCTAAAGCCACAAGGGAGAATGCGGTCAAAATTAGTTAAATCTGGATTCACATTCAAAGAGAAGCCATGGATTGTGACTCCCTTTGCTACCCGGATTCCAATAGCGGCAATTTTTCTATCATTGCCATTGTCTCGCAGCCATACTCCACTGCGTTCGCAATAGCGCTCACTTTTAATTCCAAATTCTTCTAAGGCAGCGATTAACGAAGTTTCAATTTCCCTAACGAAACCAACTACATCATTTCTATTTCGTAATTTGATAATTGGATAACCAATCAATTGTCCTGGGCCATGCCATGTGATTTTCCCACCGCGGTCAGTGTCAATCACCGGTGTGCCATCAAGTGGGCGTTCATGGGCTTCAGTTCTACGACCTGCTGTATAAACGGAGTTATGTTCTAAAAGAAGTAAAGTATTTGGTGTAGTTCCCTCAATTACGCCGCTTTGAATCTTTCGTTGCAATTCCCAGGTCGGTAAATAATCCACTAACCCCAAATGTTGAATCCCGAGATTTGCAGTAAGGGTCGGAGTGGTGGCCACGGGGCTAGCCTATTATTTAAAGGGTTTGAGCGCGAAAAGAAGGTAACCTTGCCCGCATGACTGTACAAAAACATAGAAAACCGCTGGTAATTGCAATCGTTACCTTGATTGCTTGGCTGATGATCTCTGGGATGGCTGGGCCGCTCTTTGGAAAGCTCTCTACCGTTCAGAAAAATGACAATGCTGACTACCTACCTAAATCAGTAGAGGCTCAAAAGTTCGCTGACCAATACAAGGGCTTTACGGTTAATGCCAATCGACAACTTCCAGCGCTCGTATTGTTTACTGGAGACGTAACGCCAGAAAAAATTGCGAGTGCAAATCAATTTGTAAATTCATTAGCTGCGAAACCGCTTGTGACTCGCGAAGGAAAGTCAATCGATGGCGTAACTAAGACTATTGGTGACTTTTTAACACCTGGTCAACAAATTGTTGCTTTCCCTTCAAAGGATATGAAAGCAATTCTTGCCAACCTACCATTTGATAATACCTATGCTGGAAAGCAGTTGGCAAATAAGAAACCATCGCTGCCAACCGTAGTGAATTCAATTCGCTTCTATTCAGATGGGTATGCAAAGAACTCTGGATTTGAAGCACACGTAACAGGCTTTGCTGCAATCTTTGCAGACTTATTCGCGGCCTTTGGCGGAATTGATACAACGCTTCTACTTACTACAGTTCTAGTTGTTGGAACCATTTTGATCTTTGTATACCGCTCACCAATACTTTGGATTTTGCCACTATTTAGCGCATTGATTGCCGAGTCATTGGCTGGCGCAATCATTTACGTTTTAGCGAAAAATGACATCATAGTTCTAGATGGTCAATCACAAGGAATTCTCTCTGTTTTGGTTATTGGAGCGGCAACCGATTACGCGCTATTACTTATTGCGCGCTATCGTGAAGAGTTGCATCACCATGACTCTCGATTCGATGCAATGCGTATTGCCGTAAGAGGTGTAATCGAACCAATCTTGGCATCAGGTTCAACCGTCATAATTGGTTTACTTGTACTTTTACTTGCAGAGCTTAAGAATTCACGAGGCCTTGGACCTGTGGGCGCAATTGGAATTCTTTCTGCAATGTTCACAATTTTGACGCTTCTGCCAGCGGTTCTAGTTCTATTTGGTCGTTGGATTTTCTGGCCAAAAATTCCACGTCATGATGATGTGGATGAAAAGTTAACTGGAATCTGGTCAAAGGTTGCGAACGCTACGGCTAAAAGCCCTAAAAAGTTTGCAATCGTCACAACAGTTGTTCTACTTGTGATGGCAGCATTTCTTCCAACACTAAAAGCATCTGGAATTTCAACCGTACAGGGCTTCACAACAAAGCCTGAGTCGCTGGTGGGCCAAGAGTTATTGCTCCAACATTTTCCTGGGGGACAAGATCAACCAACTCAAATCCTTACGAGTGAAGCCAAATCTGCAGAAGTATTAGCTGCAGTTAAATCAGTTCCAGGAGTTGTATCTATTAACCCTGAATTCGTTTCACCTGCAGTTCCCGGCCAACCTACGCCACCTGTAAAGGTCGTAAATGGAATGGTTGTTCTTGATGCAACGCTTTCAATGCCAGCAGATTCAAAAGAGGCGCGTGACTTAGTCCCTGCACTTCGAAAAGCAGCCCACAGCGCAGATTCAGAATCTTTAGTTGGCGGAATCTCAGCAACTTTCTTTGATGTTGATAAAGCATCTGCGCGAGATAGAAACCTCATAATTCCAATCGTTCTTATTTTGATTGCAATCGTTCTAGGCTTCTTACTGCGAAGCATTTTTGCGGCCTTGATGCTTCTAATAACTGTAATTGTTTCATTTGTTGCGACACTTGGAGCATCAGCAGTTGTCTTCAATCACATCTTTAAATTTGCAGGTGCTGATACTGGATTCCCACTCTTTGCCTTCATCTTCCTTGTCGCACTCGGAATCGATTACAACATTTTCTTGATGACTCGAGTACGAGAAGAGGCGCTAAAGATTGGCACGCGCGCCGGAACAACAAAGGGAGTAACTGTTACTGGTGGAGTTATTACCTCTGCCGGAATCGTTCTTGCTGCAACATTTACCGTTCTTGGAATCTTGCCACTTGTATTTTTGGCCGAGATTGCATTTGCAGTTGCATTCGGAGTCTTGCTCGATACCTTGGTGGTTCGTTCGATCTTGGTGCCTGCGCTAGTTCACGTAATTGGTCCAAAGATTTGGTGGCCTTCGAAGTTACAGTACGAAAACAAGAAGTAAAAGTTTGAAGCGCGTTGCAGTTGTAGGTGGTGGATTGGCAGGATTAACTGCCGCGATCTACCTACAACGCAATGGCGCTGATGTAACAGTTTATGAATCCAGCGATCGTGTTGGTGGTCGCGTTACAACCGATCTAATTGATGGCTTCCGTTGCGATCGCGGATTTCAAGTAATTAATCCAAACTATTCTGAAATCAGAAGATTAAGCGCTCTAGAAGGAATTGAATTCTCTCCAATTTCACCAAACATTAAAATCGATGGCAATAAGTTTGGACTCTCGCACCCATTTAACACAATCAAAGCGCTCACTAATTTAGAGAAGCAAGTGCTAAATCCATTTTTAAGAGGTGTTTTTCTTACCCAACCAAATGAAGTCAATCGAGTGATTGCAAATGAAATTAAGAGAAGTTTCATATTCGGTCGACCAGGAGTGCCTTCACTTGGGGTGGGAGAATTTTCTGAAGGACTAGCTGACCGCGTTGATAATGTGCTGTTAAATTCAACGGTTCAAAGAGTCAAGAATGGCAAAGTGAGCGGAAATTTCGGAGTTGAAAGCTTTGATGCCGTGATAGTAGCTACTGATCCTTTAACTTCAACCTCACTTACCGGTGTGAAGGAATATACAAAAGTCCTACCGTCCCTAACTTGGTATCACGCCACCAAAAATGAGATAACTGATTCGAAATACTTATCAATAGATACCAAGAGCAAATTGGTAAATAGCGTGGTTATTTCTGAGGTTTCAAAAAGTTATGCGCCAAAAGGTCAATCGCTAATCGCTTCAACATCACTAACGAAGATGAGTGAGAGTGAAGTAAAGCGAGATTTAGCCAAGATTTGGGGAGCGGAGACAAAGAGTTGGGAGTTAATCGCGCTCTACGATATTAAGCAATCACTTCCACTTAGAGAAAATTCGGGGCGCTTAGACCCAAGATTGGATGCGAAGCTTTATATTGCGGGCGATCATCGAGATATCCCATCACAAAATGGAGCAATGCGATCTGGTCGAAGAGCGGCGTTAGCAGTTATCTCTGATTTAAATATGAACTAGCTTTTCCAAAGCATCTGGAATGTGTGGGTAATCAAATTTAAACCCATCATCAATTAGCGCTTGTGGAATAACTTTTTTACTTCCCAATATTTCTGTTGAAAATCCACCAAGTGCAATTTTCAGAGCAAAACCTGGTGTGTGAACTAGCGCAGGTCGGTGAAGTGCGCGTGCAAGTGCTGCAGTGAATTGAGAATTTGTGACTGGATTTGGTGAAGTTAAATTAACTGGCCCAGAAATTTTTGAATCAAGAAGATGCTCAATGGCACGGATTTGATCGTGCATGGTTATCCATGACCACCATTGCTTGCCGCTTCCGAGCTTTCCTCCCAAACCAAATTTAAATAACGGAAGCATTCGACCAAGCGCTCCACCAGTTGGATCCAAAACCAATCCAGTACGAATCTTTACGGTGCGGACATCGCTTGCAATGTCTGCGGCGTTCTCCCATTCACGGCAAACTGTTGCGAGAAAATCATCTCCAGGTTTGTCGGTTTCAGTTACAGCTCGATTACCAGTTTCGCCATACCAACCAATTGCGCTTGCAGAGATAAAGGTGTCTGGCTTAACAGTCGCTACTGCCTGTGCGATTGTGGTGGTGCCAAGTAAACGTGAATTAAGAATTTCCGCGCGATACTTTGAGGTCCATCGCTTATCTCCGACACCTGCGCCCGCTAAATGAATAACAGCGTTTACATCTTCGAGTTTTGTTAAATCTACAAATCCAGTTTTTGGATCCCATTGAATTTCATCCGCAGTTCGCGCATCTCTACGAACAAATCTAAGGACAGAATGCCCTTCATTTCTAAGATGACCCGCGAGAGCTGTACCAATTAATCCAGATGCGCCACTAATAGCGATCCGCTTTGATCCCTTTGCCATTCGGGGCTAAAGTCCTAAATCAGCTTCGAAGCGACCTTCTTCAAGGCGCTCTTTTAGAGTAACTAGGAATCTTGCAGCATCTGCACCATCAACGATTCTGTGATCGTAAGAGAGTGCAAGATAAACCATTGAACGAATCGCAATATTCTCGCCGCCATCTGGACCCTTTACAACCATTGGTCGCTTAACAACTGCACCCATTCCAAGTATTGCAACTTGTGGTTGGTTAACAATTGGCGTATCAAATAACGCTCCGCGACTGCCGGTATTTGTAAGAGTAAATGTGCCACCTGAAAGTTCGTCAGGTGAAATTTTGTTATCACGTGTGCGAGCTGCGACATCAGCAATTCGACGAGCTACGCCACCAATATTTAAATCTCCCGCATCTTTAATTACTGGAACTAAAAGACCGCGTTCGGTATCAACCGCAATAGCTAAGTGCTCTGCGCCGTGGTAAATAATGTTATCGCCATCGATTGAGGCATTAAGAACTGGATGTTGCTTAAGCGCTTCGCAAACTGCAACTGCAAAGAATGGCAAGAATGAAAGCTTGGTACCTTCGCGAGATTCAAATGATCCCTTTGCTTTATCGCGAAGACGTGCAATCTTTGTAACATCGACTTCAACCACAGTTGTTAATTGCGCGCTAATTTGAAGTGATTCGACCATTCGGCCAGCAATAACTTTACGCAGACGTGACATTGGAACAGTAGTGCCACGTAATGGTGAGGCAACAACTGCCTTAGCTGGAGCACTTGATTGCGCTGGGGCAGCGTATGACGTGCTGGATGAAGCACTTGATGAAGTAGGAGCTGTAACTGCAGCTAATACATCTTCCTTTCGAATTCTTCCGCCAATTCCAGTTCCGCGAACCTTGGAAAGATCAACGCCATTTTCAGATGCAAGTTTGCGAACAATTGGAGTTACATATGCATCAGTATTTGAAATTGGTGCCGCGCTTCTTACGGGCGCTGGTGACGCAACAGGTGTTACAACTGGAGCTTCTTGAACTGGAGATGTCTGAACCGGAGCAGCTTGAACAGGAGCCGGGGCAACTGGAGCTGGAGTTGCAGGCGCAACTGGCGCGGCAGGAGCGCCTGAATTAGCTCCACCGATTGTTGCAAGCCTTGCACCAACTGGAACAGTTGAATCAACAGGAACTTCAATTGAAAGTAATACGCCACTCACTGGAGAAGGAATTTCGGTATCAACTTTGTCGGTAGAAACTTCTAGAAGTGGCTCATCTACATTTACTGAGTCGCCAACGTTCTTCAACCAACGTGTAACGGTTCCCTCTGTAACGCTCTCACCAAGCGCTGGCATAGTTACAAAGGAACCACCTCCATTATTTGATGATGATGAAGTTGAAGATGCAACTGGCGCAGGAGTTTCGATTACCGGAGCTGGAGTTTCAATGACTGGCGCTGGGGCAGGAGTTTCAATAATTGGAGCTGCAGGTGCTTGCGCAACTGGGGTCGCTCCAGAATCTGCAATCACTGCTAATTCCGCACCAACTGCAACTGTTTGATCAACTCCTACGACAATTTTTTGAAGCACACCTGCGGCAGGTGATGGAATTTCGGTATCAACTTTGTCGGTAGAAACTTCAAGTAACGGTTCATCTACTGCGACTACATCGCCCTCGTTCTTTAACCAACGTGTAACTGTTCCTTCTGTAACGCTTTCACCAAGCGCTGGCATAGTTACGGAAAATGTCATTTCGTTCTCCTGTTACCCGTGTGCGTGTAGTGGTTTTCCTGCTAACGCTAAATGCGCTTCGCCCACTGCTTCTGACATTGTTGGATGGGCATGGATTAACGATGCAACATCATTAGCCTCTGCCTCCCAGTTAAAGATTAATTGTGCTTCGGCAAGAAGTTCACCAACACGCGCACCAACCATATGGATTCCAAGAACTGGGCCATTCTTCTGTGCGACTAGTTTGACAGAACCTGCGGTCTTCAAAATATTAGCTTTCCCATTTCCAGCTAAGTCGTAATTTAATTCAACAACATCGTGGCCACGCTCTTTTGCGGCGGCAGTAGTTAAGCCCACTGAAGCAACTTCAGGGTCTGAATACGTTACGCGAGGAACGCCATCATAATTAATTGGCCGAGGATTTAACCCTGCGATCTCTTCTGCAACCAAAATTCCTTCAGCAAAACCTACGTGAGCTAATTGAAGAGTTGGGATTAAATCGCCAACCGCCCAGATTCCTGGAACATTGGTGCGGCACTTATTATCAACGATGATGTAGCCGCGATCCATAGTGATGCCTTGTTCTTCATAACCAATATTTGCTGAAACTGGTCCGCGACCTACTGCTACAAGTAGAACTTCAGCAGTGAACTGCTTTCCATCCTCCAAAGTTACGGTTACGCCACCATCGTGGCGATTTGCAGATTGGAATCTTGTTCCAAGTTCAAAATTAATTCCACGTTTGCGGAATGCACGCTCTAGTTGCTTACTGCTTGACTCATCTTCAAGAGCGATTAAATGAGGGAGCGCTTCAATAATTGTTACTTCTGAACCGAATGACTTCCATACAGATGCAAACTCACAACCAATTACGCCACCACCAAGAACGATTGCGCTATTTGGAACACGATCCATATTTAGAGCTTGCTCAGAAGTAATGATTTGATGTCCATCAATTTCAAGACCTGGGAGACTCTTTGGATATGAACCAGTAGCTAAAACAATATTCTTACCTTGAATTCGTTGACCATTAACTTCAATTTCATTATTACTTACGAGGCGACCATGGCCTTCGATATAAGTAACGTTTCGGGACTTAACTAAACCTTGAAGTCCTTTATGCAATTTCGAAACTACGCCATCCTTATAGGAATTTACGCCGCCCATATCGATGTTATGGAATTGGGCATTAACGCCGAATTCGCCAGCATGGCGAGCTGAGTCGGCAACTTCTCCGGCGTGAAGCAAAGCTTTTGTTGGAATACATCCACGGTGTAAACAGGTTCCGCCTAATTTATCTTGTTCGATTAGTGCAACAGTTAATCCAAGTTGTGAGCCGCGGAGTGCACATGCATATCCACCGCTACCGCCGCCAAGGATTACAAGATCAAATTGGGACAATTTCTAACCTTTCACATCTGCCGAACAGGGTAATCCTGCCACGATTTGGAGTGAGTAAATAATTGAGAACTACTTAACAGAGTCAAATAGTGAGATAAGCGACCTTAAGGCGATGCCTGTTCCGCCAACCGGGGTATATCCGTGGGCCTTTCCTTCATTGAAGGCTGGACCTGCGATATCTAGGTGCAACCAAGGGGTCGAAACAAACTCTTTTAAGAAGAGGCCAGCAACCAACATACCGCCCATGCGATCGCCAATATTTGCAATGTCAGCGACAGGCGAATCCAGTGAAGCTCTCAACTCTTCTGGAAGCGGCATTGGCCAAAATTGTTCACCGGCGATTTTTGCGCTGATTAAGAATTGTTCAGCCAGGGCTTCATCATTTGTCATAACTGCTGATGTGCGAGTTCCAAGTGCGACAACTTGCGCGCCAGTTAAAGTGGCTACATCGATTAGCCCATCAATTTTCTTATTAAATTCTTGTGCGCGCATTAAAGCATCGGCAAGAATTAATCGACCTTCTGCATCTGGATTTAAAACTTCGACAGTCTTACCACCATAAATTTTAATGATGTCACTTGGGCGAGTTGCAGTATCGCTAACCATATTTTCAGCCAGAGGAGCCCATGCATCAATAGCTACTGGAAGTTTTAATTCAGCTGCGGCAAAGACAGATGCAATCACTGCAGCAGCGCCACTCATATCTGATTTCATTGCTTCCATACCGTTTGCAGGCTTTAAAGCTAAACCACCGGTGTCAAAAGTGATTCCCTTTCCAACAATTGCAAAATTCTTCTTTGCTTTAGGTGGGGCATAAGAAACTCTAAGGAGTCTTGGTGGATTTGCTGAGCCTTGCCCAACTGCGGTTATTCCGCCATAACCCTTTGCACGAAGCGCTTTCTCATCGAGAATCTCAACCTTTAATTTTAGCTTTACTGCAATTTTTTTCATCCGGTTTGCAAACTCAGCGGGGGTCAGATGGCTTGGAGGAGTGTTGATTAAATCTCGAATTAGATTTGTATATTTAGATACAACTTCAGCTTTTTTAATCAAAGTTTTCACATCAACTGAGGTTGTTAAATCAGAAACGACTACAACTTCTTCTAGAGGAGGCTTGATATCTTTCTTCGAAGTTCCTTTAAATTCGTTAAAAACGTATGAGCCAAGCGCAGCTCCTTGAATAACAGCTTCTAACTCAGCAGAAGTTTTATTTGGAAAGATAAAGGTTGCGCTCTTCTCACCATTTAGCGATCTGGATGCAGATCCAGCGGCTCGGCGGAGAATTTCTGAGTCATAGCTCTTTGACTCTTTACCCAAACCAGTGGTCACAACTATGCGGCCGTCACTTAGTGGGATTTTTATAACTTCATCAGCGACTCCCGTAGCACCAACGCGCTCTAGAGCGCCTTCTATAAATTTAATATCAATCTTTGGTGCTGAGGCTTGAATCGCTACTTTCTTATCTGACTTCGCGACTGGCAGAACAAGAATGTTGCCGACACCATCTTTAACAACTTTGATTGACTTCACGAGGGGAGAGCCTACGCGATAAGTTAAACGGGTGAAATCACCACTTTATGACTGGCACGTTAATAACGGGGCAAAGCTTGCCGACTTCGGTGGCTGGGATATGCCAATTGAATATTCAAAGGGAATTCAAGTTGGAGAGAAGTTATTACCTGGCGGCACGATCGCAGAACACAGCGCTGTTCGTGAACGAGTAGGCATTTTTGATGTCTCCCACCTAGGAAAAATTTCAGTGGTTGGAAGTGGCGCAAAAGAATATATAAATTCATTGATTACAAATGATTTAAATAAAATCGAGCCAGGGCAAGCTCAGTACAACTTACTTTGCAATGACAAAGGTGGCGTTATTGATGACCTTATTGTTTATGAGTTCTCAGATGACTTACTTTTTCTTATCCCAAATGCCGCTAACTGCAGTTCAGTAGAAGCTGTTATTAAAGAGAGCGCTCCATCTGGTCTGAAAATTACAAATGAACATCAAGGCTTTGGAGTCCTGGCAGTGCAAGGCCCTAAAGCTGATGCAGTATTAGCCGAACTTGGAATCAAAGTTAATTTGGAATATATGTCATTTGAAAAAATCAACCATGAGACATTTGGAGAATTGATTATTTGCCGTACTGGTTACACCGGTGAATACGGGTATGAATTATTGCCGCAATGGAACCAATCATTAAAAGTTTGGGAGAGTTTGGTTGCTGCAGTTGCAAAATTCGATGGCGCAGTTTGTGGGCTAGGAGCGCGCGACACTCTTAGAACTGAGATGGGTTATCCACTTCATGGCCACGAACTCTCTCTAGAAATTACGCCAATTCAAGCTTCGGCAAGTTGGGCAGTTGTTCTGGAAAAAGATAAATTCAAAGGTAAAGATGTTTTGGTTGCTGAGAAATCAGCAGGGCCAAAGACTGCAATGCGCGCTATTAAAGTTTTAGATCGAGGTATTCCACGTGCCGGCATGAAGGTGTTGAACACAAGTGGTGATGAAATCGGAGTTATAACAAGTGGAACATTCTCACCTTCGCTAAAAGTGGGTATTGCGCTTGCGCTAATTAAGCCGGAATATAAAGCTGGCGCAGAAGTTCAATTAGATATTAGGGGCAGAATTTCAACGGGAACTCTTGTAAAGCTGCCATTTGTTGAATCACACGTCAAATAATTAATTATCTTTCTGCGGCAAGATGACTGGATTGCCGGAATCAAGGGTGAAAACGCTGATTCGATTTTTAAATGCCGATTTCAAATCTTGGCCATGCACCATTTCCTGAGCAGGTCCATAATTTAAAAGCTTTCCTTCGCTCATAATTGCGATTTGATCAGCATACATTGCCGCAAGCGTTAAATCATGCATTGTAGAAATAATTGTTACACCTTTACCCTTCAAGACTTCCAAGGTATTTAGCGTTGCGATTTGATGGTGGAGATCTAGAGCTGAAGTTGGCTCATCGAGTAAAACCAAATCTGCTCCTTGCACGATAACTCTTGCAATGTGTGCGCGCTGAAGTTCGCCGCCAGAAATTTGAGTCAAGTAATTATCGCGTAGCCCCCAGAGCCCAGATTCTTTAAGAGTTTCTTCAATTAGATTTTTACTTGTCTTACTTTCACTACGCCACCCATCAATTTTGCGACGACCAAGACTTACATATTCAATAACACGCATGCCTTGCGGAATTTGTGGGTTCTGCGGCACAAATGCAACTTGTCTGGCGCTGCTATTGAAAATTTCCTCACCATCATAATGCGCATTTCCGCCATAACTTTGCACGCCTAATAAAACTTTAATTAACGTGCTTTTGCCTGCACCATTAGGGCCAACTAAACATACCCAGGTTCCACGAGCGATTTCCATCGAGACTTCATCTAGAACTGCTTTGTCTCCAAATCGAACAGAGAGATTCTTTATTGAAATCATGAGACGAGCAACCTACGCCTTCTAAGGATAATTAGAAAGAAAGGTGCTCCAATGAATGCTGTTAGAACTCCAATTGGCAGTTCTGCTGGGGAAAGGATTGATCGCGCTCCTAAATCGGCCAGAACAAGAAAGGCTGCTCCAGATATGGCAATGAGAGGTAAATTCTCATTACTTACTTTATGAGTTATTCCTCTAATTAAATGGGGAATAACTATTCCAACAAAACCAATTAATCCAGAAGCTGAAACAGCAGTTGCGGTGGCAAAAGTTGCAGCTGCAAGAGCAATCATTCGTAATTGATTTGGCTTTATGCCGAGCGAAAAAGCCTCTTCATCACTTAATAAAAGTGCATCTAAACGCTTTCGAATTAAGAAAATGATTGCAAGGGATATAGCAATATACAAAGCTGACCACCGTACAGTTGGCCAATCTGCCGCAGTTAATTCACCAAGAATCCATGAGTAAACCGGTCTTAGTGATGCTGAATGTCGTTGTTGGAAATATGTTTGTACAGCGGTTGCAAATGAACCCACCGCAATTCCAGATAATAAGAGCGTACTTGGTTCAGCAAAGAATTTTCCAGAAACAAAGAAACTAAATAGAACTGCGGCGATTGCCCCAACGAATGCAAAGAGCGGAAGGAGGCCAGAGATTGCGCTATTTGTAATTGCAATTGTTGCTCCAAGTCCAGCCCCGGCTGCAGCTCCTAATAGATACGGGTCGGCTAAGGGATTGCGGAAAACAGTTTGATAAACAGCCCCACTAGTTGCAAGTGCACTTCCCACGAAAATTGCCAGTACAACTCTTGGAAGTCTGATATCTAAAAGAACAGTTCGCTCTGGACCAGTTAAATGTCCAGGTAAATTGAAAATGGTTTGAACAATTGAATTAAATGAAATATTTATCGGGCCGAAACTAATCGCCAGAAGGGTTATTGTTAAAAGGGAAAGTAGCGCTAGAGCAAAATTACGAAAGCGCATCTGCAATTAGTTTATAAAAATCGGCAATACGAGGGCCCCAACGCGATGAAATATCGCTTGGAAGCGAGACTACCTTTTGATTCTTCACTGCATCAATTGAATTCCAACCTGGTCGGCCAGCAACCTTTGCTGGATCTTCACCATAATTAGCATCCGCTAAAAATATATATTTTGGATTGGCAGCGATTATGTACTCATTTTGTAATTGTGGATACCCGCCATCATCTGCCTTTGCAGCAGCGTCGGCGATATTAATTAATCCAAAATCAGAATAAACCTTCCCAATAAATGTATCGGAAGTTGCTGAATAAAGGGTGTTATCCAACTCGTGGAAGATTTTGACGCCCTTCTTAGTTGTTCTGGAGAGCGCCTGCAAACGCGCTTTGCTGATAGAAGCGTTAATTTTTTTGGCGCCATTGATATTTCCAGTCAGAGCGCCCAAATCGCTTATCTCTTTAAAGAGGCCAGTTAAATCACTTGGAGTTTTTTCAACATACACCTTAATTTTGAGAGTTTTTAATTGCTTTACCACTGGAGCTGATTTAGTCGCTGTGCTTTGAATGATAACCAGATCGGGTTTGTATTTGGCTATCGCTTCTGAATTTGGGTTAAAGCTAGATAGTTTTGTTGTGGGAACTCCAATTGGAAAATTCGAATTATCGTCGACTGCAATGACTTGTTTGCCGGCTCCAATTGCAAACAAATCTTCAGTTGCACTTGGACTGAGTGAAACTATTCGCTTTGGAAAGTTCGCTGCAGATGCCGAATATTGGAGTGAAAAGCCCAGAACTATTGGGAGAAAAATCAACTTAGCTAAAAATTTTCGCAATGTTTTATTCTTGATCATTTTTCTTGCGATTACGCTTTCCAGCGTTATATGCAAGAAGAAGAGCAACAACAATTGCTCCACCAATTAATACGAATTGGATAGCTTCAAAGCCGCCTTCACCAAACTCATTAATTCTATGGCTTGGTTCGCCACGTTCACCGTTTTCATGTTTTTCTGGATTTCTAACACCAGGCTGCCCACTTTGATTTTGGTGTGGAGCGTTGTCATTATCGGCAAGCGCAGGAGTTGTGAATGCAAGTAGCGCAATCACTGGCGCAAGCAGAAACGATTTCATTTTCATAAGAGTTAAATTTTATCTCCGCGGCTCACTTGTGGAGCAGGGGCGCGCAGGCGACGCATTTGAGTCGAGCGAAGCCAGCCATACATTCCAAGTCCCTTGGTTGATGCATCTGGGAAACGCTCCAAAACTAATTTGCGAATCTTGCGGGTAAAAAATAGGCCGGCGATAATCGCATAAAACATAACTGAGTACATGAAGAGAATTGCAAATAATTGAACGCTGCGATTAGGAATTACTGTAAGAACTAATACCAACATAATCACCGGCAAGAAGTATTCGCCAATTGTGCGTTGCGAATCAACATAGTTACGTACAAACTTTTTGACTGGACCTTTGTCGCGAGGTGGGAGAGCGTTCTCATCACCACGCATATAAGCTGCGCGCGCATTGGCACGTGCGATACGAAGCGCATTCTTATCGGTCTTCTTATCTGCTTTGGTCTTAGGCGCGGTAATTGAATTTGTCTTTACCTTGCTCTGTGCAGTTTTACGCTTCGGAGTCGCCTTGCCCTTACTAGAAGCGCCTTTAGTTGAATTCTTTTTTGTCTCAGCCATGGGGTTAAGGTAAAGCCAGCATTTGATCTAACGCAACTTTGGCGAATTTAGCCACGCGAGGTTCAACTGTTATTTGGTTAACCAAGTTGCCAGCAGCTACCGATTCAAGCGCCCAAGTTAGGTGTGGCAGGTCAATTCGATTCATAGTTGAGCAGTAACAGACCGTTTTATCTAGGAAGTGAATCTCTCGATCTGGATAGCGGCTTGCTAGACGAGCTACAAGATTTAACTCAGTCCCGATTGCCCACTTACTTCCAACAGGCGAAGCTTCAATTGTTTTTATAATTGCTTCAGTTGAACCAACTACATCTGCATTTGAAACAACCTCATGCTGGCATTCTGGGTGAACCAAAATATTTACACCAAGAACTTTGGCTCGCATCTCATTAATATTATTTAGTGAGAATCGACCATGAACCGAGCAATGACCTCGCCAGAGAATCATTTTGGCATTTTTTATGGCGTCATCAGTTAAGCCGCCATTTGGTTGCCATGGGTTCCAAACAACACAATCTGTTAATGACATACCAAGCTTTAGAACTGCTGTATTTCTACCTAGATGTTGATCCGGTAAGAAGAAGACGCGCTCACCTTTATCAAAAGCCCAACGAAGTGCGCGCTCTGCATTAGAAGAGGTGCAAACACTCCCACCATTTTCACCAGTAAAAGCCTTAATTGCAGCGGAAGAGTTCATATAAGTAATGGGAACAGTTCTATCTGTTATTCCAAGCTTTTCAAAAACTTTCCAAGCTTCATAAACTTGATTTGCAGTTGCCATATCTGCCATTGAGCAGCCAGCGGCTAAATCAGGCAGAATAACTTTTTGATTAGAACTAGTTAAAATATCGGCACTCTCGGCCATAAAGTGAACGCCACAGAAGAAAATAAATTCTGCATCACTAGTCGCTTCGGCAGCTTGTGCCAATTTAAATGAATCGCCAGTTATATCGGCAAAATTTATAACCTCATCGCGCTGATAATGGTGTCCCAAAATTAAGGCGCTAGAACCTAACTTCTTCCGCGCAAGAGTTGCGCGTTCAACCAAATCTGGGTCGCTCGGTGCGGGTAGTTCGCCAGTGCAAGAGACGCCTCGCTCACTCTCAAGATCCCGGCCTTGGCCCAGGATTAAGAGGTCAGAGAGTTTGGATGAGCTCACTGGCTCATTATGGAGTAATCTTCACTCTATGAGCACAGACGTAACTATTAACACTGAAATTCAAACCACAGGCATTGCACTTACAGATGTTGCTGCACAAAAGGTTGCAGCACTTCTAGCGCAAGAAGATCGCAACGATCTTTCTCTACGCGTTGCTGTTCAACCAGGTGGCTGCTCAGGACTTCGTTACCAACTCTTCTTTGATGACCGCGCTCTAGAAGGCGACACAATTACAGAGTTTGGTTCAGTAAAGGTTGTTACTGATCCAGCAAGCACACCACTTCTTCAAGGCGCTTCGATTGATTTCGTAGACACCATTGAGAAGCAAGGCTTCACGATTGATAATCCAAATGCACAAAATTCATGTGCATGTGGCGATTCATTCGGCTGCTAATTCTCTAAATATAAATGAAGATTGCGGTTGCGGGCTCGATTGCGCGCGACCACTTGATGACCTTTCCAGGTAATTTCACTGACTCTATCGTTGCTGATTCTCTCGAATCGCTCTCACTCTCATTTCTTGTAAATGATTTAGAAGTTAGGCGTGGCGGGACGGGCGCCAATATTGCTTTTGGCCTTGGCGTACTTGGGATTAATCCAATTCTTATTACAGCAGCGGGTAAAGATTTTGAAGATTACCAAGCTTGGCTTCAGCGCCACGGTGTCGATACTTCACATGTTCGAGTTTCAACCGAACTCTTAACAGCAACTTTTACCTGCACCACTGATTCTCAACTTCGTCAGATTGCATCTTTCTTTCCTGGTGCTATGACAGAGGGTCGTGAGATTGAACTGGCACCAATCATCGAAAAGACAGGGAAGTTTGACCTTTTCATTATTAGTCCTGATGATCCTGAAGCGATGTTGCGCCATACTGAAGGAGCAAAAGAGATTGGCATCGATTTCATTGCCGATCCCTCCCAAACGCTGGCAAGTATTTCCGGCGAGCAAATTCGTAAATTAATTAGCGGTGCAAAATACTTATTTATGAATGAGTATGAATTAGAACTTACGCTAAAGAAGACTGGTTGGAGCGATGATGAATTGCTCAGCCAAGTTGGAGTGAGAGTAACAACCATGGGTGGTAAAGGCTCTCGCGTGGAATCTGCGAGCGGCGAAAATATTGTTATTGGTGTTCCATTGGTAAATAAAATTGTTGATCCAACTGGAGTAGGCGATTCATATCGCTCTGGATTTATGGCTGGACTCGCTTGGGGGCTGCAATTGGAGCGCTGTGCTCAGATAGGAGCAACCATTGCTGCCTTTTGTTTAGAGACCAAGGGAACTCAAGAATATAGATTTGAAAAG
>CAYPMF010000009.1:0-19158 GCA_964411805.1 uncultured Actinomycetes bacterium
GCGCCCGAAAGCATTGCACCATATCTTGCAGAAGCAGCAATTAGCGAACCCGTTTTATCGGCAATCACAGATAGGTAGTGATCGAGTGGCGTCTCGCCCTTAGTTGGTCCTTGAGTCTCCATGATCTGCCCAATAACTAAGCGTTCAAAGGTAGTTGCTTGTAAGCGAACAGCTTCTGGCCCTAAATCCGCAAGAAGCTGTGAAACTTTTGCAAAAAGATAATCCCCGGTCAAAATCGCAACGCTATTATCCCAACGAGAGTTTGCACTTGGAACACCTCTACGCATTGGCGCTTCATCCATCACATCATCGTGATAAAGAGTTCCAAGATGAGTTAATTCGCAAACTACAGCAGATTCAATAATTCCCTTTGCCTTTGGATTTCCAAAATAGGAGGAGATTAGAGTTAAAAGTGGTCGTAAACGTTTGCCACCTGCATCAACTAAATGGCGCGATGTTTCAACAACGAAGTCATACTTACCTTCAACCTCTTTGCGAATTAATTTTTCAACATCATCCATTCGAGAATAAAGCTCTGCCTCAAAAAGTGGATCTATGTTTGGAATTCCGATTCGAGACATTAGCGTAGGAATTGAGCGAATGATGCTGCGCTATTAAGTAGTAGCGAAGGCCAAACACCTAATACCAAAGTCACAATTGCACTTATTGCAATTGCAATTCTTGTCATTACTGATGGAATAACAACCGAAACTGAATCATTTGTTGCTTCAGCAAAGAAGAGCATCAAAATTATTCTTAAGTAGAAGAAGACTGCTATTGCGCTGGAAATAACACCTGCAATAACTAGATAGCTATGTCCGGTCATATATGCAGATGCAAATAGCGAGAACTTTCCAACGAAACCTGCGGTTAAAGGAATTCCAGCAAATGAGAGTAGGAATAGTGAAAATACCGTTGCAACGACAGGCGACTTCTTGCCTAATCCAACCCAGCGATTTACATCAGTAACTTCACCAGCAGAGTCACGAACGAGAGTTACAACTCCAAATGCTCCAAGAGTGGCAAAGCCATAGATTGCGTAATAGAAGAGTGATGAGGCAAGCGCACCTTGATTTAGTGCGACAACCGCAGTTAATAAGAACCCGGCATGAGCGATTGATGAATAAGCCAAAATACGTTTGATATCACGTTGGCCAATCGCGGCGATTGCACCAAAGATCATAGTTATTACGGCAATTACACCTATTACTGGTTGCCATTGCAGAGCATCTGCTTCAAAGCCAGCGTAGAAAATACGTAGCATCGCACCAAAGGCTGCTGCCTTCGTACAAGCCGCCATAAAACCTGTTATCGGAGTTGGTGCTCCTTGGTAAACATCTGGCGTCCAGTTATGGAAAGGAACTGCACCAACTTTAAATAGCAATCCAACAGAAAGGAATATAAGTCCAATCAGTAAGAAGATATCGTTTCCGCCGGCTGCATAAATCGCATCATAAATTCCATTTAATTGAAGTGAGCCTGAGTATCCATAAAGGAAAGCGCTGCCCATCAAGAAAAATGCAGATGAGAATGCACCGAGTAAGAAATATTTCAAAGCAGCTTCTTGAGAGAGCAATCTGCGACGACGGGAAAGTCCTGCCATCAAATAAAGTGGAAGGGAAAGAACTTCTAGCGCTACAAATAGAGTAATTAAATCTGTTGCAACCGGAAATAAAAGCATTCCAGAAACTGCAAAAAGAGTGAGTGGAAATACTTCAGTCTGTACTTTTCCAGATGAAACCGCCGTTGCCTCTGCAGATGAACCCGGAATTGCCGAAGCTTGCGCAGTGAAATT
This sequence comes from uncultured Actinomycetes bacterium, assembly GCA_964411805.1. Lineage (GTDB taxonomy): Bacteria > Actinomycetota > Actinomycetes > Nanopelagicales > Nanopelagicaceae > AAA044-D11. The sequence goes on from CAYPMF010000009.1 coordinate 1,796, forward strand.
ATCTTGATCTGCAATTAAAAGTGTGCCTATAAAGGCTAAAACCAAGATTATTCCTTGGATAAAGATGCCAGCTTTATCGATTGATACAGATGTGATTGCAGCAACGCTTGATTCCTTACCTCTGATTAAAAATAGTTGCACAAAGGCAATTGCAAGAGTTGCGAGTGTTATAGAAATTTGAGTAATGCGTCGAACGCTTTCCTTGAGGAAGGCTTCTACTAAAACGCCTAGAAGCGCGCCACCAAGCACAATTAGAATTGGCGCCAGTAGTGAATAAATTAGATGTGGAGCGGTGAGCATTACTTACCTGCCTTCGGAGCTGGATCTGCTACTTGAGCATGTTGCATTACTGCAGCGCTGCTGGAGTTGACCACATCAAGTACTGGCTTTGGATAGAAACCAAGGAAGACCATGATGGCCACGATTGGTGCAATTGCAATTTTCTCGCGCAAATTTAAATCTGATAAACCTTCATTACCAGGTTTAACTTCACCATGCAGAGTCTTTTGAATTGCAATCAAAACATATAGTGCTGCTAAGACAATTCCTGTTGTACCAAGAATTGCCGCCACTGGATATTTAGCGAAAGCTCCGACAAGCACTAAGAATTCTGAAACGAATGATGATAATCCTGGAAGCGCAAGCGCTGACATTCCAGCTATAAAGAACATCCATGCCATTACAGGAGTTACTCGTTGTAGCCCACCAAAATCCTCTATTTGAGTTGATTTACGGCGTTGAATCATCCATCCCGCAACAAGGAAAAGTGCTGCAGTCGAGAATCCGTGGTTGACCATATAGAACGATGCACCAGATAGACCTTGAGAAGTCATTGCAAAAATTCCAAGAGTTATAAATCCGAAGTGGGAAATTGAAGTAAATGAGATCAGTGAGTTGATATCGCGTTGTCCAATTGCAAGAAATGCACCGTAAAGTATTGAAATAACTGCAAGAGTGATAATCAATGGCGTGAATGTTCTTGTTGCATCCGGGAAGAGTGTCATGCAGAATCGGATCATTCCGTAAGTTCCAACTTTATCGAGAACACCTAGAAGTAAAGTAGCTACACCTGCTGAAGATGAACGCGCAGCAGTTGGCAACCAAGTGTGAAGTGGCCAAAGCGGAGCCTTTATTGCAAAGGCAATAAAGAATCCTAGGAATAACCAATTTTGAGTGCCTGAATTAATCTGCATTTGCGAAAGTTTTGTTACATCAAATGATCCACCAATTTGAATGATTGATTGGAAATAAAGACCGATGACCGCAGCCAACATTAATAATCCACCAACGAGGCTGTAAATCAAGAATTTCATCGCTGCTGCAGCACGCTCCCCGCGCCCATAGCCACCTATTAAGAAGTAGACCGGAATTAGCATTGCTTCGAAAATTACATAGAAGAGAATTACATCTGTTGCCGCAAAGACACCAATCATCATGGTTTCTAGGATTAACATGAGGATGTAAAAAGTCTTTACGCCAAAGCGACCATTTTCAGATTCATTCCAACCCGCCAAGAAGACAATTGGAACCAGAATCGCAGACATGACTATTAATGCGAGGGCCATTCCATCAACGCCAACTGAGTAATTTATATTAAATGCAGCGACCCATTTACGAGACTCAACAAATTGCAGACCGGTTGCTGTGCGATCAAATTGAGCAAATGCAATTAAGGAAACCGCAGTAACAACTAGTGCGGTTCCAAGCGCAATTTGCTTTACAAGCTTTGCATTATCTTTTGGAGCAAATGCAATAACAATTGAGCCAATCAGAGGCAAAATTTCCAGCGCGGTCAAGATACTCACAGCGTCACCACCCAAATCGTTGCAACTAACGCAACAACGCCAACAACCATGTTGAGGGCATATGTGCGAACATAACCATTTTGTAACTTCTTAACGCTATTTGCAGTTGTAATAGCTGACCAAGCAATTCCTCGAACCGCACCATCGATTACATTCTCATCGGTCTTAACCAAAGATTTTGTAAGTGATTGGCCAGGACGCATAAGAACTGCCTCGTTGAATGAATCTTGGTAAAGATCTTTACGAGCTGCCTTGGTAAATATAGAAACATCTTCTGGCGCATTTACAGGAACAGTTCGGTACTTAATTACTGCCAATAAGACACCAAGAACTACAACTCCAAGAGCTAAACCAGAAACAACTAATGGCTTCAATACTTCGCCCTCATGCATATGGTTGTGCTCGTTTACAACTGGTTGTAGCCAATTAACTAGTGCATTTCCAGATGTGAATAAGAATCCAGATGCAACAGAACCGATTGCCAAAATCGCCATTGGCAACCACATCAAAATAGGAGATTCATGTGGATGCGCTTTTTCATCCCAACGCTTTGCGCCAGTGAAAGTTAAAACTACTACGCGAGTCATATAGAAGGCCGTAATTGCTGCACCTACAAGCGCCGCGCTTCCAATCACCCAACCAGTCGTACCACCTGCATTAAAAGCAGTTTCAATAATTTTATCTTTTGAATAAAATCCGGCGAATGGCGGAACGCCAAGAATTGCTAAGTATCCAAGTCCAAATGTGACTGCTGTGATTGGCATGAATTTTGCGAGTCCACCATAACGACGCATATTTACTTCATCGTTCATGCCATGCATTACTGATCCAGCACCTAGGAACATTCCAGCTTTAAAGAATCCGTGAGTTAAAAGGTGCATAATTGCAAAGGCATATCCGACTGGTCCCAGTCCAGATGCCAAAATCATGTAGCCGATCTGAGACATCGTTGATGCGGCCAGTGCTTTCTTAATATCATCTTTTGCAGTACCAATTAGCGCACCAAACAAAAGTGTGATTGCTCCGATAATTACTACTAATAAACGTGCAGTACTTGATGCATCAAATACGAAATTTGAACGAACTATTAAGTAGACGCCAGCGGTAACCATTGTCGCAGCATGGATAAGCGCTGAAACTGGAGTTGGGCCAGCCATCGCATCTCCCAACCAAGATTGCAATGGGAACTGCGCAGATTTTCCAGTCGCAGCTAAGAGAAGCATCGCGCCAAGTGCCACTAGTGCAACAGAAGATGCACTTGGAACTCCCGCCTTAACTTCATCATAAGAAACTCCCCCAAATTGTGTAAAAGCAATCATGATTGCAAGAGAAAGTCCGACGTCACCAACGCGGTTTGCAACGAATGCTTTCTTTGCCGCTGTCGCATATGCCGGCTTCTTATTCCAGAAACCAATTAATAGGTATGAGGCAAGACCTACGCCTTCCCATCCAACATAAAGGTTTAGATATGAGTTACCTAAAACCAAGAGCAACATTGCAGCAATAAAGAGATTTAAATATGCAAAGAAGCGACGGCGATCATGATCATGTTCCATATAAGAGATTGAATAGATATGAATCAACGAACCCACGCCAGTGATGAGGAGTACGAAACAGATTGATAGTTGATCAAGTAGAAGCGCTGCAGTTACATGGAAGCTACCTACGTTGATCCAATCAAAAAGGGTCTGGGTAATACCGCGCTCTTCGGTGCCGCGAGATTTCATCGCGAAGAATTCCAAACCACCAATAACAAAGGTAGATAGAGAAACTAGGGTTGCAAGTAAGTGCCCCCACTTATCTGCACGACGACCAACTAAAAGAAGCAGCGCCGCTGAGGTGAGCGGAAGTGCAATTAATAGAACAATTAAATTTTGCATTTCTACCTCTTCAACAAACTTGCATCATCAACAGATGCAGATCGACGACTGCGGTAAATGGTCACGATAATTGCAAGTCCAACTACAACTTCACAGGCTGCAACAACCATTGTGAAGAAGGAAGCAACTTGTCCATCAAGAGATCCGTTAATTCTAGAAAAGGTAACGAAAGCTAAATTTGCAGCGTTGAGCATAAGCTCCACGCACATAAAAACAATAATTGCGTTTCGGCGAATAACCACGCCAATTGCGCCAATAGTGAAGAGAATTACTGAAAGATATATGTAATTTGAAATATCCATTTAGTCTTCCTCCACTTCCTTAACTTCTAATTCAAAGATTTTTGAATCAATTACATCTCCACGAGCTTCAAGAACCTTAGATATTGAACTAGGCGCAGCCTTGCCATCTGGCAAAAGTGCAGGCACATCAACTGCATTGTGACGAGCAAATACTCCAGGCGCTGGTAATCCAGCTGCATCTGAGAGCGAGTCTTTTCGGAAACGAGCAATAGCTTGATCGCGTTGGGCTGTGCGTGTGCGTCCAGAAGATGAGTGTGCAAGAACCATTGCACCAAGAGCTGCAGTAATAAGAAGTGCAGACACAACTTCAAAGGCCCAGACATATCGGGTAAATAATTGAGCAGCTAAATTTTGAACATTTCCACCGTAATTAATTGTTTGCAGTCCAACTGCAGTGTGTCCGATAGTTGCGCGGCCGACAAGTGAAAGTAGAAGTCCACCTAATCCAACCCCAGCAACAATTGCTGTAGCACGTTGTCCGCGGATGGTCTCTTTTAAGGAATCTGATGAGTCAACGCCAACCAACATAAGAATAAATAGGAATAGCATCATTACTGCGCCTGTATAAACAACTATCTGCACAATACCTAAGAAGAGCGCATCTTGAGCGATGTAAAAGATCGCAAGCGAAATCATTACCCAAGCTAGTAATAACGCTGAGTGAACGGCTTTCTTAACAAATAGCATCCCAACTGCAGCAAGAACTGCGATTGGTGCAAGAATCCAAAATTGAATTGCTTCTGGAGTAGCAGTGCGACCTACTTCAAGTGCCAGGCTAATCATTCGCCCTTTACCTCGTTTACTCCCGTAATGCGATCTTTGTAATAATCCTCTTTAGTAGATCCATTTGCCATTGGATGTGGAGGTTGCAGCATTCCTTGGCGAAGTGGAGCTAGAAGATCTTCCTTTTCAAAAATTAATTTATTTCTTGAAGTGTCTGCCAATTCAAATTCGTTAGTCATAGTTAGAGCACGAGTTGGACAGGCTTCGATGCATAGGCCACAGAAAATACAACGGAGATAATTAATTTGGTAAACCTTGCCATAGCGCTCACCCGGTGAAAAACGCTCTGCATCTTTATTATCTGCACCTTCAACCAAAATAGCATCTGCCGGACATGCCCAAGCGCAAAGCTCGCAACCAACGCACTTCTCAAGACCATCTTCGTATCTATTTAATTGATGGCGACCATGGAATCTTGGAAAGATATTTGGTCGTTCTTCTGGATATTGAACAGTATTTGGCTTTTTAAACTGTGCCTTGAAAGTAACCCAGAATCCAAGCAATTGCTTGAAGAATGAAGCTTCTGAAAGATCTGTAATTTGTTTTGCAGATTCTTGCGCCTTTTCAACGCCAGAACCCTGCTTCTTATCAATCTCTGACATTACTCACCTGCCTTTGCAATTCGAGGAACAGGGAAACTTGGATTTTCCACTTCACCAAGCGCATCTTCACGCGCATTGCGAGCTTTTGTATTTTCATAAAGTTGTGCGGCTGCAAATACAACAAGAACAACGCCAACGCTAAATCCAATTACAACAGAACGATTCGTTCCTTGTTGAGACATAACTCGAAGCGTTGAAACAACCATAATCCAGAAAAGTGATACTGGAATTAATACCTTCCAACCAAATTTCATAAATTGGTCGTAACGCATTCTTGGAAGCGTTCCACGTAACCAGATATATAGGTATAGGAACAGCGAAACCTTTCCTAGATACCAAATCATTGTGAACCAACCACCCAACCAATTTTCAGTGAAGCCCAGTCCTGGAAGAGCGTGATAGCCGCCAAGGAACATAGTTGTTGCAAGAGATGAAACTGCAACCATATTTACATACTCAGCAAGGAAGAAGAGTGCGAACTTAAGAGATGAGTACTCAGTATGGAATCCACCAACAAGTTCGCCTTCAGCTTCCGCTAAGTCGAATGGGGCGCGGTTAGTCTCGCCAACCATAGAGATTAAATAAATTACAAATGAAGGGAAAAGAGTTACTGCAAACCACCACTTATTTTGCGCATTAACAATGTCAGCTGTCGACATTGATCCTGAATATATAAATACCGCTACAAGTGACAGTCCCATTGCAACTTCATAAGAAATTACTTGAGCGCTTGAACGTAGCCCGCCAAGTAGAGGATAGGTTGATCCTGAAGACCATCCTGCAAGCACAATTCCATAAACGCCGACAGATGCTGCGGCAAGCACATATAGAACACCGACTGGAATATCAGTAAGTTGCATAACAGTTTCATGGCCAAAGAGTTTTACTTTGCCTGACATTGGAATTACTGCAAATGCCATAAAGCAAGTAGTTACAGAAATAATAGGTGCAATAACAAAGACAATTCGATCTGCTGCTTTTGGAATTAAATCTTCTTTAAGAGCCAGCTTTACGCCATCTGCAAGTGATTGCAAAGAACCACGCCATCCTGTGCGGTTTGGACCAACGCGCATCTGCATCCATGAAACAACTTTGCGTTCCATGAGAATTGTTACAAGCGTTGCAACCACGCAGAGAGCGAAAACTAAAACGCCCTTGACGGTTGTAAGCCAACCAGGGTCTTTACCTATTAATTGTGCGACGTCGTTCACGCCTTCACCGCCTTAACTTGGCCACGAACAAATCCAAGATTTGGAATTACTTGTGAATTGATTGAATTACGTGGAACCCAAACTTTATTATCTGCCATCTCGCTAATTTCAACTGGAAGAGTTATTTCACCTTGCTCGCTTGAAAGTTTTATGTGATCGCCATTCCCAACTCCAAGTTGTGCCGCGCGGCTAGCTGAAATATGAGCAACTGATTTACGTGCAGTTCCAGCAAGGTTTTCTTCGCCAATTTGTAGTGAACCAAGATCAAGCAATTGGCGCCATGAAGTTAGTTCAAGATCCCCATTTGAGTTATTTAATGAGGTTGGAGCGAAATTATCTTTAGCGCCATCCCATTTTCCAAGTGAATCAATTTCACGAGTAGTTGCAGCAACTGATGGAAGATTAATTGGCGTGCCCATTTCATCTGCAAGAGCTGAAAGAATTTTTACATCGCTACGAGGAGTTGCATCTTCGACAGCTTTTTCAAATGAACGAACGCTTCCCTGCCAATCAGCAAATGCGCCACTCTTTTCAACAACTGCGGCTACTGGAAGGACTACATCAGCGATAGCCGTAACGGATGAGTGTGAAATTTCTAGTGAGACCACAAAAGTATTTAGTAGTTGAGTAAGTGCATTTGATGAGATATCCATCGGATCAACGCCACCAATTACAACTGCATCTAGTGCGCCATCTTCATCTGAAGATTTATTAAGGGCTGAAAGAATTTCAAAGGTTGAGCGACCTGAATTTGTAGGAAGTGCATTAACGTTCCATGCGCTTTGAACATCCACTCGAGCACCTGCATCACTTACTGGGCGACCACCAGGAAGTAGGGTTCCAATTGCGCCTGCAGTCAGTGCACCACGCTCACCTGCGCGACGTGGGATCCAAGCTAACTTTGCATTTGCAGATTTAACAGCGCTAACAACTGATGAAATTGCTCCGTGCACTTCAGCAGCGCGTTCGCCAAGAATTACCACGCTCTTCTCAGTTAGATTTGAAATTTCAGAAACTGAGTTAATTAAAGTTGCATTTAATTTCTTTGAACCGCGGCTAGCAAATGCCGCATCGGTTACAACTTTTAATCCGCGCTTTCTAACTTGCTTGTAAAGTCGGAGGAAGACAATTGGAGATTCATCTTCTGGCTCAAAGCCAACCAAAACAACTTGATCTGCCTTATCTAGGTCTTTATATGAAGTATGTAAATCAAGTGCAATACTTGAAAGGAATGAAGTCTCTTCATCGGTTGTGTAGCGTGAGCGGAAATCAATGTCGTTTGTTCCAAGAGCTACGCGCGCAAATTTTGAATAACCATATGCATCTTGAATAGTTGCTCGGCCACCAACGAGTACACCTGCGCGCTTACCCTTTAAACCTTGGGCAGCAACTGCGAGCGCTTCTGGCCAAGATGCTTCGCGAAGTTCGCCATCTTCACCACGAACCATTGGTGTTGTGACTCGCTCACGTGATGTTAGATATTTAAATGCCCAGCGGCCCTTATCGCAATTCCACTCTTCATTAACTGAAGCATCATCACCAGCAAGGCGACGAAGTGTTTTACCGCGACGAATATCGGTTCGCATTGCGCATCCCGCCGCACAATGTTCGCAAGCTGAATCCTTAGATACTAAATCAAATGGACGAGCACGGAAACGATAAGAGGTTCCAGTTAACGCACCTACTGGACAGATTTGAACAGTATTTCCGGAGAAATAAGATTCAAATGGATCCTTCTCATAAATTCCTACTTGTTGTAGCGCTCCACGCTCATTCAAAGTAATAAATGGATCGCCTGCAATTTGATTTGAGAAACGAGTGCAACGTGCGCAAAGAACGCAACGTTCGCGATCTAGTAGTACTTGTGAAGAAATTGGCTTTGGCTTTTCAAATGTTCGCTTTACGCCTTCAAAACGTGAATCTGGACGCCCATTGCTCATCGCCTGATTTTGAAGAGGACATTCGCCACCCTTATCGCAAACTGGGCAATCAAGTGGGTGATTAACAAGCAGCAACTCCATGATTCCCTTTTGCGCTTTATCAGCAACCGGTGAAGTCAATTGAGTCTTTACTATCATTCCGTTTTCAACTGGAATTGTGCAAGAAGCTTGTGGCTTTGGAAATGCACGACCATTAATTTCAATATCAACTAAACATTGGCGACATGCACCTGCTGGGTCTAGAAGCGGGTGATCGCAGAATCGTGGAATTTGAATTCCAAGTTTTTCAGCAGCGCGAATCACTAGTGTTCCCTTTGGAACGCTTACTTCAAAACCGTCGATTACAACGGTAATCATTTCAACCTCAGTTAATACTTCTGGAGTCATCGTGCACCTACTGCGCCAAATAGCGTTGATTTCATTGGATCAAACGGACAACCACCATTACGTTGGTGATCAATATATTCGCTTCGGAAATATTTAAGAGAAGATACAACTGGCGAAACTGCACCATCAGCAAGTGCGCAGAATGAACGACCGGCAATGTTGTCGCAAAGATCTAACAACTTATCTAGATCTGCTTCTGTTCCCTTTCCTGCTTCCAAATCTTTGAGCATTTGAACCATCCACCAAGTACCTTCGCGACAAGGTGTGCACTTTCCACATGATTCATGTTTGTAGAACTCCACCCAACGAAGCACTGCGCGAACTACGCAAGTTGTTTCATCAAATACTTGTAGCGCCTTCGTTCCAAGCATAGAACCTGCGCCAGAAACGCCTTCGTAATCCAATGGGATATCTAAATGTTCAGCTGTAAACATTGGAGTTGATGAACCACCTGGCGTCCAGAATTTCAATTGATGTCCATCGCGCATTCCGCCAGACATATCTAAAATTTCGCGAAGCGTAATTCCAAGTGGAGCTTCGAATTGACCCGGATTCTTAACGTGGCCTGAAAGCGAATAAAGAGTGAAGCCCTTTGACTTTTCAGTTCCCATTGCTTGGAACCACTCAACGCCATTACTAATAATTGCAGGTACTGATGCAATTGATTCAACGTTATTAACAACTGTTGGGCGCGCATAAAGTCCAGCAATAGCAGGGAATGGTGGACGGAGTCTTGGTTGACCACGGAAACCTTCAAGTGAATCAAGAAGCGCAGTCTCTTCACCGCATATATATGCGCCAGCGCCTGCATGCAACGTTAACTCTAAGTTGTAACCAGTTCCGCCAATGTTCTTCCCTAGATGTCCTGCCTTGTATGCATCTTCTACTGCTTGCAAAATACGGCGATAAACATGAACCACTTCACCGCGAAGATAAATAAATGCATGGTTTGCACGAATTGCATATGAAGCGATGATCATGCCTTCAATAAGAGAGTGTGGATTTGCGAGAAGCAACGGCATATCTTTGCAAGTGCCTGGTTCTGATTCATCAGCGTTAACGACTAGATAATGTTCCTTGCCATCGTTCTGTGGAATAAAGCCCCACTTATTTCCAGTTGGGAAACCAGCGCCGCCACGACCACGAAGTCCAGAATCTTTAATTAATTGGATAACCGCATCGGCATCCATTGATAACGCCTTTGCTGCCGCTTGGTAACCACCATGGCGCTTATAAGCATCAATTGTGAATGAATCTTTCTCATCCCAGTGCGCGCTAAGAACAGGTTGAAGTTTTGTCATTACTTACCCGCCTTATGTGAATTAAGTCCGCGAAGAGATGCTTCGCCTGCTTGAACACCTTCATTAGCTAAACCATCATTTAACCCTGCAAGTACAGCTTCATTTTCTCGCCAAGTACGTAGCTTGCTTGGGCCACGAGTTGGTGCAGGTGGATTTCCATTTCTTGCTGCATCAACTAAATCTTTAACACTTTGCGGAGTTTGATTATCGTAGAACTCCCAGTTCACCATCACTACAGGTGCATAGTCACAAGCAGCATTACATTCAATGCGTTCTAGTGAAACTTTCCCATCTGCAGTCGTTTCGTGATTTTTAATTCCAAGATGATCCGAAACTGATTCATATATTGCATCGCCACCCATAACAGCGCAGAGCGTGTTGATACAAACTCCAACATGGTATTCGCCAGCCGGGTGCTTTAAATATTGAGTGTAGAAAGTTGAGACTGCAGTAACTTCGGCCGTCTCTAGATTTAATTTTTCTGCAATTTTTTCAATTCCACGATCAGAAACATATCCATCCAGTGATTGCACGTAGTGAAGTAGTGGCATGATTGCAGAACGAGAACGTGGATATTTAGAAATAATTGAATCCATTGTTGAAAGTTCTTCGTTTGAGAAACTCATCGATCAACACCTCCCATAACTGGGTCGATAGATGCGACCGCACCAATAATGTCAGCAATCATTCCGCCCTCACTCATTGCTGAAACGGATTGAAGATTATTAAATGAAGGTTCACGGAAGTGAACTCGATATGGACGGGTACCACCATCTGAAATTAAATGAACGCCAGTTTCACCACGTGGCGATTCAACTGCTGTGTAAACCTGGCCTGCTGGAACTCTAAATCCTTCGGTAACAATCTTGAAGTGGTGGATAAGAGCTTCCATCGATTCACCCATTATTTCGCGAATGTGATCAAGTGAGTTACCCATTCCATCTTTTCCAACTGAAAGTTGTGATGGCCAAGCAATCTTCTTATCTGCAACCATTACTGGTGCGCCATTTAACTTTTCCAACTTATCTAGCGCTTGCTCAATAATTCGAAGTGACTGCTCAAGTTCTGCCATACGAATTAAGAAGCGACCGTAAACATCGCAACTATCAACTGTAGGAACATCAAATTGATAATCTTCATAACCACAATATGGTTGAACTTTGCGAAGATCCCAAGCAAACCCAGTTGAACGTAATACTGGTCCAGTAATACCAAGAGTTGTGCAACCTGCAAGATCTAAATAACCAATACCTTGCGTGCGCTTCATCCAAATTGAGTTGCCAACCAATAGCTTTTCATTATCTTTAAAATCTCGGCGTAAATCTTTAACTAACTCGCGAATTTTAGAAATTCCGTCTGCCGGAAGATCTTGCGCTACTCCACCTGGGCGGATGTAAGCCATATTCATACGTAGCCCAGATGCCATTTCAAACATATCCAGAACGCGTTCGCGCTCACGGAATGCAAAGAGCATCGGGGTAAGTGCGCCAAGTTCTAGCGCGCCAGTTCCGAGTGCAACCATGTGTGAAGAGATGCGATTTAACTCCATCATTAGTACGCGAATAACTGTTGCGCGTTCAGGAATTTCATTTGTAATTCCTAGAAGTTTTTCTACACCTAAACAATATGCAGTTTCATTAAAAATTGGGGCAAGGTAATCCATACGAGTTACATATGTAGTTGCTTGTGTCCAAGTTTTATATTCTGAATTCTTTTCAATACCAGTGTGAAGATAGCCAATACCTGCACGAGCCTCAGTAACTGTTTCACCTTCAAGTTCAAGAACTAAGCGAAGCACTCCGTGAGTTGATGGGTGTTGTGGACCCATATTTACGACAACGCGCTCTTCCTTTGATTGACCAATCTCCGTAGTAAGTGAGTCCCAATCGCCACCTGTTACTGAATAAACGCGGCCTTCAGTTGTTTCTTGTGATGATGCATATGCATCAAAATTATTTGTCATCGGTAGCTCCTTCTGTTTGAAGGATCTGGAATGGTTGCACCTTTATATTCAACTGGAATTCCACCAAGTGGATAATCCTTACGTTGTGGGTGACCTGGCCAATCATCTGGCATCAATATGCGAGTAAGTCCTGGATGTCCATCAAAAATAATTCCGAACATGTCCCATGTTTCGCGTTCGTGCCAATTATTTCCGCCCCAAACTTCAACTAATGAGGGAATGTGTGGATCGGATTCAGAAACACTTACTTCTAAACGAATTCTGCGATTGTGGGTTAAAGAAAGTAATGGATAGACCGCATGAAGTTCGCGACCCTTATCTTCTGGATAGTGCGCACCATTTACACCCATGCACATTTCAAAGCGAAGAGTTTCGGTATCACGTAATTTCATAGCAACATCAAATAAGCGATCGCGCTTTATATGAAGTGTTAATTCACCGCGATCAACTACAACCTTTTCAATTGCTTCATTAAATTCCGGAAATGCGCGCTCCAACTCGTCAGCAACATCATCGAAATATCCACCGTATGGACGCTCACTAGAGCCTGCGTTTTGCGCTACTCGTACTAAGCCACCGAAACCTGAAGTATCTCCAGTTCCGTGTGCACCAAACATCCCTTGATCACTCATGCAAGCAACCCGGTAATTTGAATAGTTGGCTTTGCTGCGAGCGCAGCTGCTTCAACTTCGCGAATAACTTGTTGGCGATTTACGCCCAACTTCTCATTACCGATTAGATCGTGCAATTTAAGAATTGCATCAATCAACATTTCTGGACGAGGTGGACATCCTGGGAGATAAATATCAACCGGAACAATATGGTCAACGCCTTGAACAACAGCATAATTATTAAACATGCCACCTGATGACGCACATGCGCCCATTGCCAATACCCATTTAGGTGCAGACATTTGATCGTAAATTTGGCGAACAACTGGAGCCATCTTTTGTGAAACCCGACCTGCAACAATCATTAAATCTGCTTGGCGAGGAGAGGCGCGGAAAACTTCCATTCCAAAACGTGAACCATCATGACGCCCATCTCCGAATGCCATCATTTCAATTGCACAGCAAGCTAATCCGAAAGTTGCTGGCCAAAGCGAACCGCGTCGCATGTAACCAGCTAACTTCTCTACAGAAGTAAGAGCGAATCCTGCCGGGAGTTGTTCTTCTAGACCCAAATTAATCCCACTCCAATCCGCCACGACGCCATACATATGCATAAGCAACAAATACTGTTGCAATAAATAGCGCCATTTCAACTAATCCAAATACGCCAAGTTTGTCGAAAGTAACTGCCCATGGATATAAGAAAACAATTTCAATATCAAAAACGATAAATAACATTGCAGTTAAGAAATATTTAACTGGGAAACGTCCGCCACCTGCAGCTTGTGGTGAAGGTTCGATGCCACATTCATATGCATCTAACTTTGCGCGGTTGTATCGCTTTGGTCCTGTGATTGCAGCGACCGCTACTGAGAATGCGCCGAACCCGAAGCCGATAGCTCCAATAACGAGAATTGGTACGTACAGGTTCATGATTGGCGAGTCTAATGCGCTAACGCTTTGTGCTCAAAGCGCTGTGGTGACGCTCACCCCTTATAGCCAACGTGGATTGCCGTGATTCCAAATGTGGCGTTGTGCCATTCAACCCGTTGCCAGCCAACCTTGGACATTATGGCTGCCAGATCGCTCTGGTTTGGCCAGGCCAATATTGATTCGGCTAGATATATATATGCATCTGGATTTGAAGAGGTCGCTCTTGCAATCTTTGGAAGCGCTTTCATTAAGTAATTCATATAGATGTTACGAAAGAATTTATTTGTCGGATGTGAAAATTCAACGACAACCATTCGGCCGCCAGATTTAGTGACTCGCAAAGCTTCACTTAAAGCTTTAGAAATGTCATTTGTATTTCGCAGTCCAAATGAAATTGTTGTTACATCAAATTCATTTTCTTTAAAAGGAAGATTTAGCGCATCACCTTGAGTAAATGGAAGATCGGGATTTCTTTTTTTCCCTGCTTCGATCATTCCTTTTGAAAAATCTAATGGAATTACTTCTGCGCCTGCATCTTTCAAGGGACGACTTGAAGAACCTGTTCCCGCAGCAATATCCAAAATTTTCATACCGGATTTTGGATTAATAATTTTTGTAGCAACTTTGCGCCAAGCCTTTGTTCGACCTAAGCTCAAGAGGTCATTAAGAATGTCATATCGCTTCGCTACGCCATCAAACATCGCAGATACTTCGTCTGGATCCTTGCCTAGGTCCGCTCTACTCACGCGTATAATTTATGGGAGTAACCTTGTTCTACAAAATTGAGTCGAGAGAAAGCCGGTCTGATGTCACAGGTGAGCACACTTCGCACAGCAGTAGTCGTAGAGGATTCAGTCGTAAGTAAATTCGGCTTTGTAATCGGTGGCGTACTTTTTCTAGCTGCGATGGCACAAATTTCATTTCCAATTCCTGGCTCACCAGTTCCTGTAACAGGCCAAACACTTGGCGCACTTTTGCTGGGCACTGCATATGGCGCTTCACTTGGTTTCACAACTTTATTTTTCTACTTATTAGCTGGTGTTGCAGGCGCTCCTATTTTTACCGGACATACAAGCGGTGTTGATCATCTATCCGGTGCAACTGGCGGCTATCTGATCGGAATGTTGGTTGCTTCTCTAGTTACTGGTTACCTTGCAAGCCGTAAATGGGATCAAAAGATTGCAACTGTAATTCCGACAATGCTTTTCGGAACTTTAATCATTTTCTCTTTCGGATTAGTTTGGCTCCAACATCGCACTGGCCAAAGCTGGTCTTGGACGATTTCAAAGGGGCTAACGCCTTTTATTTTGGGTGAAGTTTTAAAGATTGCAATCGCATCAACAGCTCTCCCGACCCTTTGGAAGTTCGTACGTAAGTAATAATGCCTGAAGTTATAACCACCGAGCTTCTCGGTGAGCATCCCGCGCTCCATAAAATAGTTACTGACGAAAATTTAAGTACCTCTTGGATTCGAAGTGGTGAGGGATTTATTGGTTTTGGTGAGTGGCGTTCAACTACAGTTAAAGGTCCAAATAGATTTGAAGATGCACGCAAATGGTGGCGAGAGCAATTAAATTCGCTCAAGATAGTTAATGATGTTCATGGCTCAGGAACTGGTCCAATTTTATTTACCTCATTCTCATTCGATCCAGATGAAGAGTCAAAACTTGTAATTCCAAAAATCGTTATCGGACAACGTGGAAATAAATCTTGGATTACTTGGATTGGAAAATACCCAGAAATTAGCGAGGCCGAAGATTTCTCTAACTCCACCGAAATAAATTTCGGAAATGGTGCGCTAAGTGATGGTCAATGGAAAGAGCGAGTTGCAAAGGCAATTGATCACATTAAGAGTGGTGATCTTGAGAAAGTAGTTTTAGCTAGGGATTTAGTGGCGACTGCCAATAATCAAATCGAAGTTCGCAAATTAATAAGTGCGCTAATTGAAAATTACCCAACTACTTGGACCTTCTTGGTTTCAAATCTAATTGGGGCAACTCCTGAATTACTTGTGAGGTTAAGTAAATCGCTTGTTACATCTCGCGTATTGGCTGGAACAATCAAGAAAACGGGAGATGAGACTCGCGATATGGCACTTGCCGCCTCACTTGCGAAATCTTCTAAAGACTTAGAGGAGCATGAATATGCTGTGCGATCAGTTGCAGACGCGCTTTCACCTTATTGCTCTTCAACAAACGTACCTGAAGCGCCATTTGTGCTTCATTTAGCTAACGTCATGCACTTAGCAACAGATGTAACTGGAGTGATTAATGATTCTGCAACTCCGGTAGATATCTTCACAGTTATCTCCTCTCTACATCCTTCAGCTGCAGTTTGTGGCACACCGACAAATAAAGCCAAGGCGCTGATTAACGTTCTAGAAGGAATGTCGCGTGGTCGGTACGCCGGACCTGTTGGTTGGATTGATGCGCGTAATGATGGAGAGATAGGTATTGCGCTTCGTACTGGTGAACTATCAGCAGATAGGAAATCGATTCGAATATTTGCAGGCTGTGGAATTGTCGCTGGCTCAAACCCTGATGAAGAGCTTGCTGAATCTCAAGCTAAATTAAATCCGATGCGAACTGCGCTCGAAGCTTTAGCGTAATAGCCCTTTAACTTCTCAGACATCACATCTCTACTTGGAACTTCCACCAAATAAATAGTTAGAGTTTTAGCGTCGTGCAAGATTGCCCGCTTTAAATCACTCTCGTTTTTTATGATTTCAAAGCTCATTCCAAAACCCGAAATAATTTTTGCGATATCGCGACCATGAGGCGTGCCAAAAATCTTTTCAAATCCAGGTACGCCTGATTGTGGCAATGTCGAGAAGATTCCGCCGCCATTATTATCTAAAAGAAAAATCTTGCAGTGAGCGTTGTTTGTTGGTGAAGCAAGCGCCCCGATGTCATGTAGAAAAGTTAAATCTCCTACTACTGCAAAGGTGTTTTTAAAATACTCCGCAATTCCAAATACTGTTGAAATATTGCCATCGATTCCGGCCAGCCCTCTATTTGCAAAAACATTTAGACCAGCACGTGGCTTTGCAAAGCCTTCAATATCTCTAATAGGTCTTGAAGATCCGACAAAAAGTGCTGAACCTTCTGGAATATTTTCGCTGAATATTTGAGCGAACTCTTGTTCGCTCCAATCAAGTTTAATTTCTGAATTCTTGGAAGCTTGCTCAAAATCTCTTCGATAGCTCTCTGCAATATTTTCTACTTCAAGCTTTGGTAAAGCTTCAAATAATTGATCCGCTGTTCTTGCGGAATCAATTCTCTTTATTTTCTTATCAACAACGTATTGTTTTGTAGCTGATGCAATAAATGAATTAATACTTCTCGAAAGCGTTGTCCTGCCAACGACAATTACAAAGTCGGGTTTTAGATATTCTCGCACTTTCTCATCCGCGAGAAATATAGAAGCGTGGGCAATTGAGCCTTTAAAACTTAATGGATCTTCGCTAATTAATATGAGATTTGACGCAAACTCTTCGATTTCTGTTGGGGTGAAACCTCCTTTATCGTGGCCGACAATTACTACGCCATTACCTGAAACTTTTAGTTTCTCATTTGAACCTGCATTTTCTTTCTTTTCTACAAATTTAATTCCATTCAGCCAATCATAAGATGCTTCTGGCAAAAG
>CAYPMF010000010.1:0-18277 GCA_964411805.1 uncultured Actinomycetes bacterium
GCTGATAACCTTCATTCCTGACCCGCGAGCCCCCGTAGCTCAGGGGATAGAGCACAGCCCTCCGGAGGCTGGTGCACAGGTTCAAATCCTGTCGGGGGCGCTCATTTGTTAGGTGTAACTATCGATGTGACGAAGTTTTTCCGCTTTTTCCTTGTAATAACACCGATTTCACGAAAAAATACACCGTTGAATTTTCCTTAAGGAGAAAAAATTACACTCGATTGGCGACACCGTTCTGCCTGCCGTGATGAAGATCCAGAACTCTTCTTCCCAGTAGGTAACACTGGCCCTGCAATCGCACAAATCGAAGAGGCGAAGAAAGTTTGTAATCGCTGTGAAGTTAAAGATCCTTGCTTAGCCTGGGCGCTAGAGAGTGGCCAAGATGCTGGAGTTTGGGGTGGACTTTCAGAAGATGAACGTCGCGCACTTAAGCGCCGTGCTGCAAGAAATCGTGCACGCCAACTTGAGAATCAAAACAACTTTAATTTAAATTCTTAAAATTTAAGTACGGCCTCAGTCAGGCCATTATTTCTTACAATTGAAATTGAACCTTTTAATTCATTTTCAGTTAACGTTTTCACAATCTGGAGCCCAAGGTTTGAAGATCCCACGATGGAAAAGTCACTTGGTAGGCCGACGCCATTATCAATTACTTTTACAACAGTACTTTCTGAGGAGCGATTAATCTCAACAAATAATTGATCACCGCCTTTTTCCAAACCATGTTCTAAGGCATTGTGTATTAGTTCAGTAATAATTAGAGCCAACGGAGTGGCCTTCTGGTTATCAAAGACGCCGAACTCCCCTGTTTTTTTATAGGTTATTTCTTTCGAAGAAAGCTCAAGTGCATTATGAATAATTCGATCAAATACCTGATCGAAATCCACACTCTCGGCTGAAGAGATTGCGAGGGTTTCATGAACTATTGCAATTGATGCAACTCTTCTAACCGCTTCATCGAGTGCTGTTTGCGCAGCAGGGTCTTCTACGCGCCTTGATTGCAAACGTAGAAGAGCAGATACCGTCTGCAAATTATTCTTAACTCGGTGATGAATTTCTTTGATAGTGGCATCTTTAGAGTCAAGGGCTTTATCTTTTCGACGTAATTCAGTCACATTATGGATAAGAGCGATTGCGCCAATATGTTGACGAGCTTCAATCAATGGAATCACCAGTAGATCAAAGGTTCCGCCTTTATTTTCAAACTCTTCACGGCGTAAAACTTTTCCATTTAATTTGATTTTCCAGCTCTCATCAGTTGGAGTTTGATTCTCAGATTTAAGTGAATCGATAATCTCTCCAAGACTTGCGCCATCAAGTTCACCATTGTGTCCCGCCCTATTTAGTGCAGAGATTCCATTTGGACTTGCATATGTAATATTTCCACTCTGGTCCAAGCGAATTAATCCATCTCCTACCCGAGGAGCTGACTCTGCGCGGTAAATTGAATTTTGGAATGGAAAATTGCCTTCGGCAAGCATTTGATAAATTTTATGGGCGATCTCGCGATAGTTAAGTTCTAGTTTTGAAGGCGAACGCATTGCTTCTGCATTTCGGTGCCTTGTAATTACCGCTATTACTTTTCCATCGTGAAATACCGGAACAATCTCTTCTTTGACCCAGATATCACCTTTCAACTCTGGATCTGTATCGCGATCGATTTCACCAGTTTTTAATACCTGATCAATCCGCTGATTTTCTCCCCATGAAATCTCTTCACCAATTACATCAACTGGGAAAACTGTTGCTGCTGTCGTCGGGCGAATATGTGCCATTGCTATATAACCAGTTGGCCAATTCTGATAATCCTTACGTTTGGGAATCCATAGAACTAAATCTGCGAATGAAAGATCAGAAAGTAATTGCCACTCAGCAAGCAATTCCAAAATGTGGTTGTGGTCGCTTGGTGAGAGCGCGCTAAGTTCCTTTATGCGCTCATCAATCTTTGCCACTTTTTGCCCACTCTCAATTTCGACCTAACGAACTAAGGTGGAGAGTTTACCAAGCACTTTGTTTGTGGATTTACTCGATTCACTTGGGTTTGCATACTTGGAATCGCTTGGAATCACAAGCGAGTTTTCGCCTGCAGTTATCTTAAGGAAGGTGCGTTCCAAGGCGCGCTCTTCTCGTGAGTTTCCAGCCATATTAAAGATGTAAATTATCGGAATTTTTCTTAGCAAAATTGGAAAATCTTCAATAAATTTTTGAAGCCTAATCAGACTTAAGCCAGTTGCTTTACAAACATATACAAGTTTTGTTGCTTGATCGAAAGCGCTATTTAAGAGTGCAGCATGCCAACGACGATCATTAACCATTTCGCCAAGTGCCGGCAATACACCGATATCAAGCACAGCGCCCTCCTCCGCAATATATTGACGAGGTCGTTCTTCAGAAATTGTTCGAACCGGTAGTGAAAGCTCAGCTCTCTCCACTAAATACTTGATTGTGGGACTTTTAAAATCTAAGTCGTAAATTGCTAATTGGCTCTCTATAGCTATGTTAAGTGCGACAGTTGATCGTCCGGGCGCACCCGCAGTTCCCGTAACCAAAATAGTCTCAACTTTATTCACCCTAATTGGCTCATCTATAGTCTTTGCCTGATTCACTATTAATGGGAGACGTAGTTGAGACCTAATATGTTGCATGACTTGATGAGCGCTCAATGGAACTTCATCTAAGCAGATTAGAGTAATTGTTGGAGACATTAGCGCCTCTATTTTTTTCTTTTCAAAACCAGGTAAATCTCTACGGTAAACAAGTACTGTTCTTAATTCTTCGGGCCGCTCATCAAAAAAATCACATAGCGCGCTCATATCAAATGCGCGGTAGACGATATTCCAACCTTGCGAGAAAAGAAGCTGAGATACATAATCTTCGGCATCGGCTTCACCTATTGCTGTAACGACTTCGAGTTGAGGAATCTCAGATCGCACTTCGCACCACCACCAACTTGGATCCGATAGTGGAAGTGAGAAAACTATCTATTTCGTCAACATTTAATCTGACAACTACTCCGATTTCTCCACCTATATCTTTACCTCTAAGGTCGATACTCTCGATAATCACATTATGGGCAATTTGAATTGCATCGCTCTTTGTACTCGTCTCGCGAGCTGGCAGTGCGTAGATATCGATTGTCGAACCTTTGGTCAAATCAGACGGATAATCATTTCGCGCAACTTTTATTGGCACGCTCTTTCTATTCTTAGCTCCTTTATCTGAAGATATCGCCGTTGCTGGAATTAACTCATCTATTCCAATTGTTCGCATCGTAATTGAGCCGATAATTTTCGCCTTATTTGAAAAGTAAAGCTTGGAATTCTCAGGAAGAAAGACTTTTACCTTTTTGATATCAATTGCAGTTATTTCATTTCCCGCTGCTAGTTGTGATTTTGCTGCCCAAACATAAACTGATCGGTTAGCGCTGGCGCTGATAGCAATTGCCGCAATTAACGAAATAGCTAATAATCCAATTGCTGATATCACTCTTGGATTTAATCTCGCTTCTCTTATGCTTCTAAAGTTATTGATTTCCACTGGCATTTAATACTATGAAGGCTAATGCCAACTTTTCCACGCTCCACAGATAACCTTCCAAATCTCATACTTTCTCCTGAGGTCGTGCCGCCCGCTAAATGAAACCTTTGGGCCATGCAAAGAAACCTTGAACTGGCGCTTAACCCAAAGTCACTTTGGCATCACCCGATCCTTCCAATTTTTATTGAAGAAGAGGCGCAGCCAACTGTTGAAACCCAAGATATTCCTACCAAGCTTTACCTCGTACCAACGCTAGATAATCCATTTGGCGAGGAAATTGATCAAGAGTTCTTACCTTCACCATCTCCAAGAAGCGAGCTTCCAGATATCAGTAGTTGGGTGAAGCGCTATGTAATTGGGGTAGTTGAGATTTGGAGTGCAAAACGTCCTGCATCGCAATTATTAAATTGGTCCCATCGTAAGGTCTATAAGCAATTAATAAATCCATCGCTCTTAACTAAGGGAGCAAAGATTCGCAAAATTTATATAAGCGAGCCAATTGAAGGGGTTATTGAAGCGACAGTGACGCTTAGAATCTCTGAGCGCGTAAGATCGTTATCGCTTCGATTTGAAGGCGTTGATAAACGCTGGCTTTGTACCGAACTCTTATTAATTTAAGCGGCGCCGTGGCAACGCTTGTATTTCTTTCCAGAACCACATGGGCATTGCGAGTTTCTGGAAACATCTCCACCAGTTACTGAAGTTCCGCCGGTATCAATATCAGCAGCTGAATACTTTAATTGAGCTGTGTTTTGATCTTTATGATCAAGTCCCTTAGCGCCAACTTCACTTCCATCGCCTTCTATTTGAACTTCGACATTAAATAAATACCCAGCAATCTCTTCTTTGATTGCATCCATCATGGCTGCGAAAAGTTCATAACCTTCTTTTTGATATTCAACTAATGGGTCGCGTTGCGCCATTGCGCGCAAGCCAATTCCCTCTTGTAAATAGTCCATCTCGTATAGATGTTCGCGCCACTTTCGATCAAGTACCGATAGCAGAACCTTGCGTTCTAGTTCTCGCATCACCGGCGGAGTTAAAGAGCTTTCACGATCGGCATAAGCACGCTCTATATCGGCAATTGCCTTCATGAGAAGTTCGTTGCTATCAACATTATTTAATGAACCAAATTCTTTAGCTAAATCATCTTTTGTAAATGAAATTGGATAAAGGGCGTGAAGCGCCGTAAATAACTTATCCCAATCCCAATCTTCAGCAAACCCTTCGGCTGTTGCTGCAGTTACATATGCGCTAACAGTGTCGGTCAAAAATTCCTTAACTTGATCTTGAATATCTCGCCCTTCTAGAACTTCGCGGCGTTCGCGGTATACAACCTCGCGTTGACGATTCATAACATCGTCGTACTTCAAAACATTTTTACGCATTTCAAAGTTGAGAGATTCAACTTGAGTTTGAGCGCTCTTAATTGCATTTGAAACCATCTTCGATTCAATTGGCATATCTTCAGGTAGCCCAGCTGCACTTAAGAAACGTTCAACTAGACCTGAATTGAAACGACGCATCAATTCATCTTGAAGTGAAAGATAGAAACGTGATTCTCCCGGATCGCCTTGACGACCTGAACGTCCACGTAATTGGTTATCAATACGACGAGACTCATGGCGCTCTGTGCCAAGAACATAAAGGCCACCAAGTGCCACAACTTCATCATGTTCTTTTGCAACAGCAGCCTTCTGTTTCGCTAACTCTTCAGGCCAAGCCTTTTCGTACGATTCTGCATTCTCAACTGGATTAATACCTCGGCGTTGTAGCTCAAAGTCCGCCATAAATTCTGGGTTTCCGCCCAGCATAATGTCAGTGCCTCGACCCGCCATATTTGTTGCAACAGTTACTGCGCCAATTGTTCCGGCGCGGGCAACGATTGCAGCTTCTCGCTCATGTTGCTTTGCATTTAAAACTTCATGAGGAATTCCACGTTTACGTAATTGTGCAGAAACTTCTTCCGATTTTTCAACTGAAACAGTACCTACCAAAACCGGTTGACCTTTTTTATGTCGTTCAACAATATCTTCAGTAACTGCCAAAAATTTTCCAAGTTCAGTCTTATAAATTAAATCTGATTGGTCTTTACGCTGCATTGGACGGTTGGTTGGAATTGGGATAACGCCCAACTTATAAATTTGGAGCAATTCGGCTGCTTCGGTCATTGCAGTACCTGTCATACCTGACAGCTTCTCGTACAACCTGAAGTAATTTTGAAGCGTAATTGTCGCAAGAGTTTGATTCTCATCTTGAATTTCTACACGCTCTTTTGCTTCTAAAGCTTGGTGCAATCCTTCGTTATAACGACGTCCTTGCAACATACGACCAGTGTGCTCATCAACGATCAAAAGTTCACCATTCATGACAACATAATCTTTATCGCGCTTAAATAATTCTTTGGCACGAACAGCGTTATTTAAATAGCCAATAAGTGGAGTATTTACAGACTCATAAAGGTTTTCAATTCCGAGCAACTCTTCAACTCTAGTTACGCCCGCTTCAAGAATTCCAATTGTGCGCTTCTTCTCATCAACTTCGTAATGAACATCGCGATCAAGCTTTGCAACAATATTAGACATTTCGGTGTACCACTTAGTTGCTTTGTCAGCAGGGCCACTAATAATTAGAGGAGTACGTGCTTCGTCAATGAGAATTGAATCGGCTTCATCGATAATTGCAAAGTTATGTTCACGTTGCACGCAATCTTCTAAGGTCCAAGCCATATTGTCGCGAAGATAATCAAACCCAAATTCATTATTAGTTCCATAAGTTATATCTGCGGCGTAAGCATCCTTACGTTCAGCGGGAGTCATGTTGGCAAGAATTACACCAACCTTTAAACCAAGAAATCTATGGATACGTCCCATCCACTCGCTATCGCGCTCTGCTAAATAATCGTTAACGGTGACTACGTGAACGCCCTTACCTGAAAGTGCATTTAAATATGCTGGCAAAGTTGAAACTAAAGTTTTACCTTCACCAGTTCGCATTTCTGCCACATTGCCGCGGTGAAGAGCGGCGCCACCCATAATTTGAACATCGTAGTGTCGTTGGCCAAGTGTTCGCTTTGCAGCCTCTCTGACTGTTGCAAAGGCTTCTGGCAAAATTTCATCGAGCGTTTTCCCGCCTGCCAGATCACTTCTTAATTTTGGAGTTTGATTTCTTAATTCATCATCACTGAGAGCTGAAATTTTCGCTTCAAAAGAATTTACCTCTTCGGCAATCTTTTCTAATTGGCGAACTTGGCGACCTTCGCCGGCTCTTAAAATTTTATCTAGAAGTGACACAGTGGCTAATCCTATTCTGTAAATAGAGCGCTGGCGCACGCGCTAATTACGCCTAAAAGTTGGATATTTCTCACCTCAAGGGCTTTTGCTGCGGCTGCAACTGTTGCCCCTGTAGTGACGAGATCATCAAATAGAAATGCTTTTGTTGGATAAGAGCTCTTATTCACTCTAAATGCATCTGACATATTTAAAAATCTTGCCATGCTACTGAGCCCAGATTGGTCAGCAATTTTCTTCTGATGTTCCAAAATATAGAAAGCCCTAACTGTTGTGAGTTTACCTACCTCCTTAACCAATTCATTTATATGTTTTATTCCCCTTTTTCGATCGGCTTCTAACCTAGATGGAATCGGAATTAGATTAATTTCACATTCTTTTGTAAGTGAAATCGCATCCAAAATTAATTTTGCTAAGAATTTTCTTGCAATTAAATCATTGCTCTCTTTGGCGCGAAGTATTAGATGTGATATTTCTGGTGTTAGCGTTGATCCAGCATAAATTGTTATATTCTGTTTGGATGTTTTAAAGGATCGAGTCGCAATACCTAGCTCTTGATTTTCATCAAATAGAATCGAACTTAATGATTTGAAAAAACTCCACATGGGAGTTGTTTACTTGAAAAATTATTCTGGAATAACTGAAATTGGTTTACTCTGAATAACGCTACCCGGATGGCGCGGAATTGTTAATACAAAATGTGCGCCAAGTGATGGTCTTGACCAAACTTCTAATTCACCTTGGTGAAGCTCGGCATCCTCTTTTGCAATTGAAAGGCCGAGGCCACTACTACCGCGAGTTCTGGTTCGCGCTGGATCTTTTCGCCAAAATCTATCGAATACTTTCTTAGAATCTTCCTCGGTTAAACCATCGCCATAATCGCGAACACTTAGCGCTACTTCATTATCATTTCCATTTATTCTAACTTCAACTGATTTTTCGCCACGATGATCAATTGCATTTGTAATTAAATTGCGCACGATGCGTTGGATTCGACGTGGATCAACTACAACCATGACAGGTTCATTTGGCGCATTCAAATTAACAATGCGATCTTGACTTGGGTGAACATAATCAATGGATTCGCGAACAAGTTGTGTGAAATCTACTTCCTGCAACTCCATCACAGCTGCTTCAGCATCAAAGCGACTAACCTCAAGCAGGTCACTTAAAAGAGCCTCAAAGCGATCGATTTGATTCATAAGTAATTCTGCACTTCGTGCGAGGGCAGGATCAAAAGAAGTTCGCTCTGCATGTAAGACTTGAGAAGCCATACGAATCGTTGTGAGTGGGGTTCTTAGCTCATGTGAAACGTCAGATACAAATCGCTGTTGCAACCTTGATAAGTTTTGAAGTCTAGAAATTTGAGCCTGTAAAGCTGCGGTCATATCGTTAAAGGATGTGCTTAACCTTCCCATTTCATCACTTCGATTTACATTAATGCGCTGTTCTAAATCACCTGATGAAATCTTCGCAGCTAATTCGGCGGCTTCTCGGATAGGCGCAACCAATCTAAATGTAACTATGAGAGTAATAACAGCAATTAATAAAATTAGAACTAAGCCTGCAATCAGTAAATAATTTCGAATCAATTTCATTGTGAATTCTTGGCGGTCATAGGAATAGACCACATAAAATTCGTATTTGCCGATGCCTTCGAGAGTTAGGTTGTGGCCAACTACCAAACCATTCTTACTTGGGCCATTTTTATAAAATAAGGTTGCATCAATACTTTGTGTTGAAGTGGACTTTGCATTCTTCTCACGAAATTTTAATGGAATGGACGCTGGCAATAATGTGTTTGAAGTACCGTTGAAATTTAAGTTTCCTTTTAGTTCGTTATTTGAAAAAATAGCAATATCGCGACCACTAGTGGAGCCATCCAATGTTGGATCAGTAATAATGTTTGTAAAAACCTTTGGAATCTGACTCTTGCTCTGGTATTCCGCGAGCATCAACTGAAGTTGCGTTGATCTAGAAATTGATTGCGCATCGTAAATTGACGCGCTCACCTTCTCTTTATAAATACCGCTATTTATTTGAGTGTAAAGAGCGGAACCAACTAAATAAGTAATTCCTGATGAAAATAAGATAATTGTGACGGTGACTCGAATTACCATCGAGCTACGCCAGAATTTGAACATTTTTAAGAAGCAGCTCCTGCTTTATAGCCGACACCGCGAACCGTAAGAATAATTTTAGGATCCTCAGGGTCTACTTCAACTTTTGCGCGAAGTCTTTGGATATGCACATTTACCAATCTCGTATCTGTTGCGGGACGATAACCCCAAACTTCACTAAGAAGAGCTTCGCGAGTAAATACGCGACCTGGTTCTTTTGCCAACGCTACGATTAAATCAAATTCCAATCTGGTCAGCGGAACGCTCTTTCCATCACGCAAAATTGTGTGAGAAACCTGATCAATCTCAATATTTCCAATACGTAAACCTGAGTTTGAAACTGCGCCACTTCTGCGCAAGCGAACTTTTAGTCGTGCAACTAACTCCTGAGGGTTAAATGGCTTAACCATGTAATCGTCAGCTCCCGCTTCAAGACCTGCAACTACATCTTGAGTTTCGCCTTTTGCAGTCAACATGACGATTGGAACCATTGATTTTTCGCGAATCAATTTACAAACTTGAACGCCATCAATCCCAGGCAGCATGATGTCTAGTAAAACTAAATCTGGGGCTTGAGATTCAAATGCAGAAATTACCTCATCACCACGGCTTACTAAATTTACTTCATAACCTTCGCTTGTTAGGACAATTCCCAACATCTCGGCTAAATCTTGGTCGTCATCAACGACCATGATTAGTGGCATTAGCTACCGTGTTCCCAAGAATTCAAGTACAACTCTTGTGCTGGAGTTAGTACATCAATCTTTCCGCCCATGCTTTCAAGCTTTAAACGTGCAACTTGCTTATCAATTTCTGTTGGCACTTCGTGAAGACCAGCACCTAAGTTCTTAGCGTTCTTCACTAAATATTCTGCAGTAAGGGCTTGGTCAGAAAATGACATATCCATTACTGAAGCTGGGTGACCTTCCGCTGCGCCAAGGTTTACTAGGCGCCCTTCGGCAATAAGAAGAAGGCGACGACCATCAGCCATTACATACTCATCTGTTTGATGGCGAATCTTTGAATTTTTCTGCTTTGCATTCTTCTCAAGCCAAGCGACATCAATCTCAATATCGAAGTGGCCTGAGTTAGAAAGGATTGCGCCATCTTTCATAACTTTAAAATGTTCTTCGCGAAGAACATCGCGGTTCCCAGTTACGGTTACATAAACATCTCCGTACTTTGCTGCTTCAGTCATCGGCATTACGCGATAGCCCTGCATCATTGCATCCAATGCCTTGGTTGGATCAATTTCAGTAACAATTACATCAGCGCCCATTCCCTTTGCGCGTTCTGCAAGTCCTTTACCGCAATAGCCAAAGCCAGCAACGACGACAACTTTTCCAGCCAATAAAGTATTAGTTGCACGGAAAATAGCATCAAGTGAAGATTGGCCAGTTCCATAACGATTATCAAACATATGCTTAGTGTCAGTGTCATTTACTGCAATCATTGGGAATTTCAAAGCGCCATCTTTAGTCATTTGACTTAAACGAATAACTCCTGTTGTAGTCTCTTCGCAACCACCCATAATTTCACCAATTAACTCTGTACGAGTTGTGTGAATTGTGTTCACAAGATCGCAACCATCATCAAAAACAAGGTGAGGCTTTATATCTAGCGCTGCATTAATATGGCTGTAATAACCATCGCGGTCAATTGCATTCTTTGCATAAACTGAAATTCCGTATTCGTGTAAAAGCGCAGCAGCTGTGTCATCTTGAGTTGAGAGTGGGTTAGATGCACAAAGTGCTAATTCAGCGCCACCAGCTTTTAGCGCTCGCATAAGATTTGCAGTCTCTGTCGTCACATGCATACATGCTGCGATTCGCACTCCAGTAAATGGTTTCTCTTTTTCAAAGCGTTCTTTAATTTGTGCCAACACAGGCATGCTGCGTTCTGCCCATTCAATTCGCTTTTTACCATCACTTGCTAAAGCTGCATTTGCGATATCGCCATTAACTGCTGTATTTACAGACACCCTTACTCCTTATTCGTTTATAAGGGTGAAGGTTATCGCTAAGACTTGATGATTGCCAAAGCGGCGTCGCGTGCCTTCTCCATAATCGCCTTGGTATCCCCTTCAACATTAAGTCGAAGAAGTGGCTCGGTATTGGATGCTCTCACATTGAACCAGTAGTTCTTAGCCGTTACCGTGATGCCATCTAATTCATCAATCACGTGATCTTTAGAGTAGGTATCAAGGATTGCTTTTAACTTACTAGGAATATCCTTAACAACAGTATTTATCTCACCGCTTGCAACATAGCGATTGTAAGGTTTTAATAAATCTGAAAGTGGTTTGGTTGTTTCAAATAATTCTGTAAGGGCATATAGCGCAGCTAACATTCCCGAGTCTGCGCGCCAGAAGTCAGCAAAGTAGAAATGACCTGAATGTTCTCCGCCAAAAATCGCACCTGTCTCTGCCATTAATTTTTTAATGTATGAATGCCCAACTCGAGAGCGAATCGGGGTTCCACCATTTTCAGTTACGACTTCTGGAACCGCTTTAGAGGAAATTAAGTTATAGATAATATTTGAATTAGGCCTTCGCTTTAATTCTCGAACCGAGATTAGCGCGGTTAGTGCTGAGGGAGTTACAAGATCTCCCTTCTCGTCGATTAAAAAGCAACGATCGGCATCGCCATCAAAAGCAAGCCCGATATCAGCTTTCTCTGCTTTTACGCGCTTTTGAAGATCTACTAAGTTCGCTGGCTCAATTGGATTTGCTTCATGATTTGGAAAATTTCCATCCAATTCAAAATACATTGGGATTACATCAACATTTAACTTAGCCATAACTGCTGGTGCTGTATAGCCAGCCATGCCATTGCCTGCATCAATAACAACTTTTAATTTGCGAGACTGATTTCCATCTTTAAATAGGGATAATAAGAAATCTACATATTCATCCAGAAGTTCTTCACTTCGCTCTTTTCCAACTGGGCGATTAGCAATCGGAACACCACTTATTACCAAATCTTTGATGCGAAGTAACCCTGATTCTTGGCCAATTGGCTTTGCCTGGCTTTTACATAATTTAATTCCATTGTAAGCAGCAGGATTATGGCTAGCTGTGAACATTGCACCTGGAAGATTTAAATGACCTGAAGCAAAATACAACATATCGGTTGACGCTAACCCAATCCTAATCACATCCATACCTTGAGATGTGGCGCCATCAGAAAATGCTTTCGCCAACTTTGGCGATGATGGGCGCATATCTTCACCAATAACTATTGTTGAAGGTTCACGCTCTTCTTGAAGGAAAGTAGCAAATGCGCTTCCAATTGCAAAGGCGAGTTCTGGAGTTAGTTGCTTATCTACAAGACCTCGAACGTCGTAAGCCTTAATGATCGAATCTAGAAATTCCTTCGTAAACATTAGGTCAATTTAATACTTACTCGCCTAATTAGGAATAGCTCTTAAATGACCTCTTCTGCCCAATTCATGGCTTATAGATTGTGGCGCAGGTACTTCTTGAGAAATTAGAGTTTGCTCTGCTGCACCTGCTTCTCTAACTGCATCAGCAATCGCCATCAAATCATCATCACTTGGACCTTGCGACTGATCTGAATTTTCTTCTTTAATTACTGTCCAACCAACTGGTGCGCTCATTCGAATCGAGTGCTGATCGCATAAATCATATGCGTGTGGTTCTGCAAAAGTTGCCAATGGTCCAAGGACTGCTGTTGATTCTGCATATATATAAGTAAGAGTCTTTGTTGCGAGGTGGCGACAACCAGCACGAGAGCAGAGTCTGTGAGCGCGCGAATTCCTCATGAGTTAGAGGTTAGCAACTTGATCTTAAATATTTGGGATTTAACCGCGATTGATAGCGCGGGCGTCAGATCTTGGAAGGGTTGAGCTTTCCAAATGTGAACCAGACGCTATTGGTAGGACTGAATAACCGCCCCCACTATTCACTAAGAGGCTGCCAAAATTATCGCCAGTATTTGCAGTGAATTGAGCTCTTAATAAACCCAATTTAGGACGGAAAGCCAAAGTATCAGTTCCAACTAGATGTTTACCTCCACGTTTTCCGTTCTTGTCGATCCAACTTAAATTTACGTCAATATTCTTTCCATAAATTCTTATAAGTGGAGTGAATCCACCAAGCTGAATAGATGTATCTGAAATCTCTGGCGCTGACGTTGACCAAACTAAATCTCCAGATACAGTTGATAAAACTGATGCACTAATCGGGACATCTGCATCAATCCTGAGTGAATAAGTTGAATCTGCGACAATCGGCTTAAATTCAATATCTTTTACAGTGTCACCGTTGATGGTTACGCCATCCACGCCACTTGGAGCAAACGAGCCATCACTTGAATAAATGGCTGCCTTTAGATTTGCATCTACATTCCCAGGAACCACAACTCTAAGAATCTGATTGCTCTTACCTTTTGGTACTGGAATATTTGGAATAACAATTGTTTTGCTTGGTGAAGGTGAGGTAGCAATGTAATCGCCACCAATTGACCTAAGCCCTCTACTTCGGTTATCAAGCGCGAAGATACTTACGCGACCCGCGCGGGTAATTGCATTTATTGCAATCGAGTCTTCACCAGGAGCGAGCGAATCAATCATGACGTAAGTTGAAGAGTTGGCTGGTATTGGCTTTGAAACCGTTATTGGAGCTTTGCTTGAATAAATTTTCAAATCTACTTGTGCGGCACTTAGACCGCTATTAACAATCGAAAGTACGCCCTTACTTGAAACGTTTGCTGATCCGCCAATAAACCAATCATCGCCATCTGAAATTGAACAACTAACTACACCAAGCCACCCACTACTTCCTCTTAGAACTGAAGTTGAGGTGACCGATCCGCCATCTACAAGTAGCGCCTTCTTTGTTGCGAAATTTGAAGCCCCAACCTTTGTCATTTTATTTTTATTACTAGGTATAGAAGTCCCAAGGACTTTGCTGTTTGGAAGGATATCTACGAGAGAGCCATCGCTCTTACTTCCGGGGCAAACTGTTGCTGGATAATTTCTAATTTGTGAAACTTTATTTTCAATTTTTCCAAGTCCTGCAGTTAATAAAAGTGCAGTTAAAAAAGTTAAACTGGCAATAATTCTTAAATCTTTTCTCATAATTCCACCATCTCTTTACGACGGCGGCCAGCAGGAAGAGCGAGAACAGTTACCGTTAAAAATACAATGACTTCAATTGAAAAAAGTGCACGGCGTTTTGTTCCGTCATGTTCCAAACTCAATTTACCCAACTCATTAACTTTAAATTGTGGTTCTCCGATAGGAGATTTAAGTAGAGGTGTTGGTTTTCCATTTATGAGCAGTCGCCAATTTCCATCATATTTCTCTGCAAGCGTGACGATTCCGGTAGAAGTTACTTCCGTAGTAGCTCCGATATCGGTTGCGGCTAATTCAATATTATTTCCAGAGCCATCATTTAGTGAAAGCCTTGGCAAACTACCAACTACTCGCCAAACAATTCCCGAACTAGTTGCCGATGATCTTACGAAACCGCCAAGTCCATCGATAGTTCTCACTAAACCTTGATCTATTGGGTTTCGCATATAAACATATCGGATTCCATATGCTCCTAAAACCTTTGATGAACCAATGCCAGCGCCAGTAATCATTTGATCCACTGCAGTCTCGATTTCGCGAGGAGTTCCAACAGTTACATCTGGATCTCCTAGTTCTAAATCTGAACCCCTAGTTATGAAGTAGTTAATTCCAGAACTATCTTTCGAAATCACCAATGTTTTTGGCTTTCCAGGGGTATCACTCAAGGATGTTATGAAAGCTGGAATTACATTTGGAGTTCCACTCTTTAAAGTTGAATGTGCTCCAACAGTGACCGCCCATGTTGAAGTGAGCCCGATAGAAACAATTGAAATTAAAGCGATAAGTGACGTAACTAAATGTCCTAAGCCAAGCTTTGAACTTCTTAAATTTGGCAATAAATCAACTGCAATTCGAAACGCTCTTGGAATCAATAGTGATTCAATTACAATCAAAATTGAGCCAGACCAAAACGTTGCGATACTTCCGTGGCCCGAAATATGTATTGGCGAAAGGATTATCGCAATTGACAACAGAAACGCAGAAAGAATTCCCGATTTACTGAATCTTTTTGAAAATAGCGTTACTGCCAAGAAAAAAATCATTGGTGAAATTATCCAAACCGGAACTCCGCTCGCCCCGCCAGGATTAAATAGCGCAAGCCAAATTGAACTTCCGCCAGATAGTGGAAGACCTGGCTCCAACAAGATCTGGGTTGGATGCATAATTAATGAGGCAGACCAAGGGAAATTTAGTGCAAGTGGAATTAATCCATAAGCGAGCTTTCGTTTCTCTTCTTCTAAATATGAAGTCACTAAGAAATTAAGTGGATTCTTATCCCTAATTTCCTTTCGTCGGTGAAATAGATCTACACCTAAATTAATTAGGAAGCCAAAAGACCATAGGATTAGCAGCAGTGGAGCAAATGCGCCAATTAACCCAGCAAAAAGTGAAATCGCATAAACCCGTCGCCAATTTAATTCAGGTGAAATATAAAATGGTCTTAGACTTAAGAATGACGGTATTAAAAGAGCAATAACTACTGTTCCTAGCCGGCCATCGTTAATTGAATTCCAGATAACTGGTGAAAATACATAAACCAAACCAGCCAAACTTGCGGTAGTTGATGAGAGGCCAAACCGCTGCGCAACTCTATACATGGCTACGAAGGCAATTATCGGCGCTAGAAAAAATAGCGCCATAAAGAAGAACGAAACATTTCCCAATGTCAGCCCTGATAAAACTCCAGAAAGTCCTAGCCAAGTTGGAGCTGAAGAAGCTGAACCCATCGCAACTGGATGCCAAGATTCTCCGAATTTACTTAATAGTTCACTCGCACCACCATGAGCAATCGGTAGTGCGCCACCGCTGAGCGAGCCAAATCGATTTCTTGATGCAAAGAAATCGATTAATAATACAAATGCAATTCCGAAAAAATATGGCCGATTTTTAAGCGCCTCGATGCGGGATTTAAATCCAACTCTTTTAACAACATCTTCATCAAAGTTTTCATCTAAGACTCCAATATCTGCATATGACATCGGCTCAGATTCGTCGACTTGATGGTTTCCTATGTTGTATCTCTTTGAGATTGCACGGATGCTTCGCTCCCAGGCATGTCGAATTTGGCTTCCAGGAGGTGGAATTAATTGGCGAATGATTCTTGGACTTAGTAACCTCTTTGGCTTTCGAATCTTTCGTGCTCGTCGCAAATCATTGGGCTTAATAATTACAAGTCCAACAGCAGCAATCTCATCAAGGGCATAGCCTGGCAACTTCGCAAGCAAATAACCGATAGATCTAATGCCAGCAGTTCCGACCAACTGAATTGCAACCCAAGGGATCAACCACCAAGACACATTCGCTAAAAGAACGAAGGCCGAATTTCTTCTATCTAACAAATGGGGGCGGTGTAAGAAGGCTTCTTCAACATCAACTGAGCGTCGTTCATTTGCTGCAGCTTCCACGTGAAAGGCGACCGCATTTGGCGCTGTTTTAACTGTAAAACCCGCTAACCAAAGGCGCCAACCTAAATCGATATCATCTCTAAATATTGCAAGGTTTGGATCAAGTCCGCCCAAATCTTCAAATATCTTTCTGCGAATTAGCGCTGCTGCTGTACTAACTGCCAAAACTTCCTTTGGTTGGTCATGTTGACCTTGATCTAATTCATTTTGTTCTAGACCGCTCCATCGTGAACCATTTACAGCGATGCTGATTCCAATTTCGAGAATTCGGTTGCGGTCGCGCCAGCCGCGAAGTTTCGGTCCGACCATTGCAACTTGCGGTTCATTTTCAAAAGCTTCGATTAAATTTGCGAGCGCATGCTTAGTTGGTGCGCAATCATCATGCAATAGCCAAACTAACTCTTCCGCATCACCAGTAACAGGCTTAGTTGAATCAAGAGCAAGATCAATTGCATCACCAAATCCGGATTCGCGATCACTTTTAATTAAAGTAATTCCAGCATTGGAAATTAACTTGGCAGATCCATCAAGTGATCCGTTATCAACTGCAACAATTCGGTCTACTTGTCGGCTTTGTGCAAACAAAGATGCAATGACTTCTGGCAACCATTCCGCACCATCGTGCGAAACGAGCACGGCAGTTACAAAGTAATTGTCAGCCATAGGGCTAAGTGTTTACTAACTTAATTAAAAAGCGAAAATTTACGCTGAACGGCGCTTTAAACGGCGACGCTCACGCTCAGATAGACCGCCCCAGATACCGAAGCGCTCATCATGGCCAAGCGCGTACTCAAGGCATTCGCCTCGAACATCGCATGAGCTACATACTCGCTTAGCTTCGCGGGTAGATCCGCCTTTTTCAGGGAAGAATGCTTCTGGATCTGTTTGGGCGCAGAGTGCGCGCTCTTGCCATGAGAGCTCTACAGCGTCGCCAAAGATCACGCTTTCCAGTGGAACTGGGCGTTGTTCGGTCATTCTTGTTCTCCTTGCTAATGCACCTTTTGTATTACTTATGTATTACTTAAGGCGTGCTTAATTAGGCTGAATTACACCCGTGTAATTAGAAACTGTCAACCCCTCAAAGGGTTAAATCGAGTAAAAACGAGCAAAAACCGCTAGAAACGGGTCATTTTTGAGGGTTAAAAGCCGAAATAGTTACCAATTGCCCTTAAATCTGAAGGAACTTTAAAGCCAGGTGCAACAAATGAGCTCTCTAGGTGAGAGCCACTTCCTATTTCACAGCCATCAAAGAGAATAGAGCCATCAATTACCGCACCAGCGCCGACAACACAGTTCGCCCCAATCACGCTGTTATTAATAATTTTGGCGCTCGGATCAATTTGAGCACCTCTTAAAATTAAATTCTCGCCATAGATATTTGGGGTTGCACTCGATCTAATAGCGCCCGATAAAAGGTCTCGCGATGCTTTCAAAAGAGCTGATGGTGTTCCGATATCAAGCCAATATGAAGAGTCAACAAATCCAAAAACTTTTGCGCCTCTGTTTAATAAGTTAGGAAAGGTTTCTCGCTCTACGCTAACTACTTTATTTTGTGGAATTTCGTCGATTACATTTCGATTAAAGATGTAGCAACCGGCGTTAATTATATTAGTTGGTGGGTTTTCCATCTTCTCATTAAAGGCTAGTACTCGCTTTTCACTATCTAATTCCACAGCACCAAATGCGCGTGCATCCTGAACTTCGGTTAAATAAAGTGAAACCTCTGCGTCATTTTCTTCATGAAATTTAAATTGGCCATCTAAATCATGGCCAGTAAGTACATCGCCATTAAAGATTGCTACTGGTCCATCGCCCTCGAGCATTGTTG
>CAYPMF010000011.1:0-17229 GCA_964411805.1 uncultured Actinomycetes bacterium
TATGACCACGTTCCAGAACAAGCATTCTTTATGTGCGGTGGCCTAGACGACGTAGAGCGTAAGGCTGCGGAGTTGGCTAAGGCATAAAGATGTCTGTATTAACCGTCGAAGTAGTTTCACCAGAGAAGCGTGTCTGGTCGGGCGAGGCAACAATGATCTCTACCCGCACTTTAGAAGGCGATATCGGTGTACTTCCTGATCACGCACCACTCTTGGGCGTATTGGTCGACGGCAAGGTAGTTATTAAGGGCGCAGATGGATCCACTCATGAGTTTCCTGTAAATGGTGGATTCATCTCTGTCTCAAATAACAGAGTTTCTATTTTAAGCGAAGCTAATTAATCTCTAGAAATTTGCGCGCCGAGCGCAGTTAAACTCTCGGCAAATCCTGGATAGCCACGATCAATATGGAATGCATCTTCCACGATAGTTAAGCCATCACTTACCAATCCAGCTAAAACTAATCCAGCGCCAGCGCGAATATCAGTAGCTTGAACAGGTGCGCCAGATAACTTTTCAATTCCATGAATTGATGCATGATGGCCATCTACATGAATTTCTGCGCCAAGTCTTAATAACTCATTAACAAACATAAAGCGACCTTCAAATACATTCTCAGTAACGATTGAATTTCCTTCTGCAACCGCATTCATAGTAATTACAAATGGTTGTAGATCGGTTGCAAAGCCAGGGTAGGGAAGTGTTGCTACATCAACTGCGCGCGGGCGCTTATCCATTTTTACTCTAAATCCATCAGGAGTAGTTGTTATAACAGCGCCTGCTTCAACTAGTTTTTCTAACGGAAGTTCTAAATGCTCTGGGTTGCCGCCTCTAATTGTTATATCGCCTTGAGTTATAGCTGCAGCAAATGCCCAAGTCCCTGCAACGATTCGATCCGGTAGCGTTGCATGTGTAGCCGGCTTTAGCTCTTTTACGCCGGTGATTTTTATTGTTGGCGAACCAAGTCCTTCAATCTTTGCTCCCATCGCGATTAAAAATTCGCCAAGGTCTACTACATCTGGTTCGCGAGCTGCGTTATCAATTGTTGTAACGCCATTAGCAAGTACGCCAGCGGTCATTAAATTCTCAGTTGCACCTACGCTAGGGAAATCTAAAGTTACTGATGCGCCAGTCAGCCCATTTGGCGATTGCGCAATGATGTAACCGTGTTCTAAATGAATTTTGGCGCCAAGGGCTTCCAAGCCTTTAACGTGATAATCCAAACCTCTTGAACCAATTGCATCGCCACCTGGGAGCGCCACTTCAACTTTTTGCAAACGTGCGAGAAGTGGTCCAAGAACATTGATTGATGCACGCATCTTTCTTACTAAATCATAGTCAGCGCGATGTCCTGGAATTTCTGGAACGTCAATAGTTAAAGTTAAACTCTTTTGATCGTACTCACACTTGCATCCAAGTCTGGTTAGCAACTCTTCCATGATATGAACATCAGCAATATTTGGAACATTGAGAATTGTGCTCTTACCTTTTGCAAGTAGCGCCGCAGCCATCAACTTGAGAGCTGAATTTTTAGCCCCTGAAATTGTTACTTCACCAACGAGGCGAGCACCTCCAGTTACGCGAAATGTTCCTTGCACTGACTAATGGTAATCAATGAGTTGGAGATGGGGTTGCAAGCGGCAAATTAGGATTTGCCGTAAAGGTATTGCTCGGCAGATTATCTGGTTTAGGCGTGGCCCAACAGCGTGCAGTAATCCCACCAACGCTCACTCCATCTGCAAGTGGAACGTTGCT
Source organism: uncultured Actinomycetes bacterium (assembly GCA_964411805.1). Taxonomy (GTDB): domain Bacteria; phylum Actinomycetota; class Actinomycetes; order Nanopelagicales; family Nanopelagicaceae; genus AAA044-D11. Next base: position 1,755 of record CAYPMF010000011.1, read on the forward strand.
CTTCAACAAAACTGCGATTATTCTCTTTTCGCGGCTTCCACTTGCAAGAGTGCGAATTGAACCAAGGGTGTCGCGTCCATTACCACTTTGATTTGGAGCGGTTACCATTGAATCAACCTGCCACCAATTACATCCTGTTTCGGATGCTAGGAATACAGAACCACATGCAAATTTTTCGCAGTAAGAAAGTCCCATTGTGATATCTGAAGAGTTTGAGGCATAACTATCTAACTCTTTTGCACTTGGAATTTTTGCATAAATAGAGCCGCTATTTGTGAAGTTTGCTGGAGGCCATTTTGGAGATGGTGATGGCGTTACCTTCACGCGCTTACGAACGTATCGCTTATAGGTACGTTTCTTAACAGTTGCCTTAGCTGTACTAGAAATTTTAATAGTTGCCTTGGCAGATGCTTTTATATTTGGCTTAACCGAAGATTTAACAGTTGGCTTGGCTGTGGCAGCGTTGACTTCCGTTGGTACCAATAGAGTTAACATGAGAAGCAGCGCTATTTTTCTCATCTATCGCTCCATTTGAATTTACGAAGTGCGATTACAAAGCCAAGAATTAACCAGATCACGAGGACTTGATATGTGCGGGCGGATTCCCAACCCCTTGCAACTTCTTGCGATGCAAAGTTATCTGGCAAAAATACTGATCGCATTCCTTGTGTAAGCCACTTGAGTGGAAATATGGCAGCAAATTCTTGCATCCACTTTGGCAGAGTTGTGAATACAAAGAAGACGCCAGAGAAAAATTGCAGAATAATTACAATTGGAGATACGACAGCAGAAGCGCCTCGACCACTCTTTGGAACTGTCGAAAAGGCTATTCCAAGAACTGTTGAACAGATTGTTCCGAGCACAATCAATAAGATGAAACGGAACCACTTATCAGCTGAACTTGGAAGTTGAAGACCAAAGAGCCAAACTCCAAATCCTAAAAGCAGAACAATCTGAAAGACCATTGAATAAAAGACGCAGATAACTTTTCCAATGAAATATGAAGAGAGCGCGATAGGTGTGCCACGCAACCTTTTGAGAGTTCCGAAATCTCTTTCAATTGGAATCATGATTGCTAATTGTTGGAAGCCAGTATTTACCATAGCCGAAGCGATCATGCCCGCTAAAAAATATTGGCTAAAAGATACGCCCTTTGCTACCTCACCTTTAAAAACTGAACCAAAGATAAAGAGAAGCAAGATTGGAAAGAGCAGCGTGAATACAACAGATTCACGTTGGCGCATAAATTGTTTGATTTCAAGAAGACCACGTAGGTATCCAATACGAAGAATGTTAAGCATCTTGTCCGCCAATCATCTTTAAATAAATATCTTCAAGTGAAGGGCGTTTAACAATTAGTCCAGGAATCTCGCCGTTAAATTGTGTAGCTAATTTCTTTACTAACTCTGTTGGTTGATCAGTCTCAACGCTTTTTTCGATTCCACCCTCACTCCACGTGACTATCGCTTTAGCGCTCTTTCGATCACCTAATTCTGCGGGGGTTGATACTTCAATAATCTTCCCATTGTTAATAACTGCCACTCGGTCAGCTAACGCTTCGGCTTCATCTAGATAATGGGTGGTTAGAAGAATTGTGGTTCCTTCAGATTTTAATTTTCTAATTAACTCCCAGAATTGGCGGCGCGCTTCCGGATCAAAGCCGGTGGTCGGTTCATCTAGAAAGAGAATTTCTGGATTTCCAATAATTCCAAGGGCTACATCTAAACGTCGACGTTGCCCGCCAGATAAAGTCTCAACGCGCGCATTCTTCTTCTCAAGTAATCCAACCTCTTCAATAACTTGAAGTGGATTCCTGTGGTTTGAATAGTAATTAGCAAAATGAGTCACAACTTCTTCAACACTTAAATCTTCCGCATCTTTAGTTGATTGCAGAACTATTCCTATTTGATTTCGCCAGATGGAGCTACGTTTTCCTAAATCTCCTGGATCTTCACCAAGAACTCGGACTTCTCCACCATCGCGCTTTCGATAACCTTCTAAAATTTCAACTGTAGTTGTTTTGCCGGCTCCATTTGGTCCAAGGAGTGCAAATATCTCACCACTCTTTACTTCGAGGTCGATGCCTGCGACCGCAACCTTGTTGGGGTAGTTCTTTAACAACCCCTTAACTTGAATGGCTAACATGTTGCTATCTTGCCTTAACAACCTTAAAGATGCGAAATAATAGGCTCGTGAGCCCGCGCAGAAATCACCCTAAAAAAAGTAAGAAAAATAACCATCGATCTAACCCTAATATCGATGAGCGTGAACTCACCTCTTCAAACCAAGAGATTGAAGAGCATGATGACGGAACTTATGTAGTTCGAAGAATTACTGGTTCAACTTCTACAAAACCATATCGTTGTCCAGGGTGCGATCAAGAAATTCCTACGGCAACGCCACATACAGTTGCTTGGTTAGAAGAGGATGTTGATTCCCGCAGGCATTGGCACTCAGTATGCTGGAACAAACGAAAAGATCGAAAGCCAAGAATTCTAAAATCTAAATCTGCGCCCCGTTATTAAATTAACGATGCAGGATCTTATTTAATTTGCCAACCAATCTATCTGTAGATCTCTTTCTAGAAAAAGATGTTATTGCTAATGGAAGATGCACAATCGGCTTCACATAAGATTTAGCGTATGTGAATTCCAATAAGCCTTCCGGACCATGGATGCGGCCATAACCACTATCTTTAATGCCCCCGAATGGAATTGAAGCGATGCCAGCAAAGATAAATACGCTATTAATTGAGACCATTCCACAATTTAACTTTGCAGCAATCTCATCACCACTCTTAGCAGAGTAAACAGCAGCTCCCAAACCGTAGTTAGTGGCATTTGCTTTTGTGATTGCCTCATCGACGCTTGCAACAGTATTCACAACTAAGGTTGGGCCAAAGGTCTCCTCGGTAACTTCAAGAGAGTCTTCCGGCACATCAACCATAATTATTGGTTCAACTATGTCATCTTTAATTGATTCCAAACTTCCAACGCTAAATTTCCCACCCTGTGCAACCGCATCTTCGATATTTCGTTTGATTACTTGAATCTGAGAAGGCATAGTCGCTCGACCATAGTCTTGTCCGGCCTTTAATTTCTTTGCACGGTTTGAAATCTCTTTTATAAATTTGTCCGCTACTTCTGAAACGACGTAGACGCGTTCGGCTCCAATACAAGATTGACCAGCATTTGCCATCGCCGACCAAAGAATTTCATCAGCAGCTAACATAATATCGCCATCTTTTGCGATGATAACTGGATCTTTTCCGCCACACTCAAGCACAACCGGTATTAAACGTTCGGCGCATGATGCTGCAACTTTCTTGGCAGTTCTAGTTGAACCAGTAAAAGCAATTTTATCGACATCGGATTTTGTGAGAGCAACGCCAATTTCCGCGGCGCCATCCAAACTTTGGAAGATATGAGAATTAGGAGCGACGAGTGCAAAACTTTCAGCAAGTAATTTTCCAATCTTAGGTGTGTACTCACTCGGTTTAAAGACTACGCAATTACCTGCAGCTAGCGCATAACTAATTGAACCCATAGGGGTGTGCATTGGATAATTCCAAGGACCGATAACGCCAACCACTCCAAATGGAATTCGCTCAACTTTAGATCGGATATTTGAAAACAAGAGTCCAGATGGTCTGGTTTGAGTAGCTAATACTTTCTCGGCGTTCTTTGCTGCCCAAGAAAGATGGCCTATCGCAACAGTTGCTTCCAATCTTGAATCACTAATTGGCTTTCCGGTTTCCTCAGATATTAAAGAAGCAACCTCTTCAATATTTTTCGTTAAATGTGAAGCCCAGGCGCTTAATATCTTTTTTCTTCCAGAGAATCCAAGACCACTCCATAATTCAACGGCTGATCTGGCATTGGCAACGGCTTGATTAGTTAAATCCACAGCGCAAGATTAAACTTAATTTGTGCCAGAAGTAATAAGACCGAGCACTGTTTTGCCGGCCAATCGCAAAGCCTTTTATTTCACTACGGCAGATAACCTCAAATTAATTGGAGAAGTTGCATCGCCGATAGGGGAGCGAGTGGCATCAATTCTCTGCCTCCACCCAAATCCAACGGGCGGCGGCATGATGGATAGCCACGTTTATAAGAAAGCTGCCAATCGACTTCCTGCTATGGCTGGAATAGAAATTATTAGATTTAATACAAGAGGCACCGAGAGTGAACAAGGTAAGAGCGAAGGTGCTTATGATGAGACAAAGTCAGAACGATTTGATGTGGAAGCTGCGATAGATTATTGCTTCAACGAATTAAATGTAGAAAAACTCTGGGTTATGGGTTGGTCATTTGGAACAGAGTTAGCGCTTAAGTGGGCGAGAGATCCTCGCGTACTTGGGCTAATTCTTCTTAGCCCACCAATGAAATATTCCACCGATGCAGACCTTGAGTATTGGGCAAAAGATGGCAGGCCAATTACGGCGCTAGTCCCAGAATTTGATGACTATCTAAAACCAAGAGAAGCAGCCGATCGATTTAAGGCAGTTCCAAATTTAAAGTTGATTGCAGTTGATGGAGCAAAGCATCTTTGGGTTGGAGAGCCACAGGTATACCGAGTATTGAGTGAGATTGTAAATATTGTTGCGCCAAATCGCTTACCTCTTGCAACTGAAATTTAATTGCGAATAATTCGCATGTTGTAATAAGAGAAATACTTTCCTAGTATCGCGATATTAGCGAAAGGCAAAAATGTCAGATTCAACATTAATTGATGCGCGCGGACCTCGATTCTCAGCTCTCATCACAACTCTAGTTTTAGCGATCGCACTTCTTACTAAGAATCCTTTAGTGATTTGGTTTCAAACTGCTGTCTTTGCAATTGGCTCTTTGAATTCTCCAGTGAAGACCCCATACGCTTTTATTTATAGAACTTTTGTAAGACCAAGACTTAAAGGTGATGTACCAACAGAAGACATTAAGCCGCCACGTTTTGCACAAACAGTCGGGTTTGGATTTGCCTTAGTTGCATCTCTTGGTTTGGCGTTTGGTTCAACGGCGACATTCAGTACCGCGACTTCTCTCGCAATAGCTGCCGCTTTCTTAAATGCCGCCTTTGATTTCTGCCTAGGTTGCCAGATTTATTTCTTGTTGGTTCGGGCCTTTTCAAAGTAAGTAATGTCCAACTTTCCTCTTTTAATTTCGGTATTAGCAACCTCGACTATATTTGGAATCTGGTATAAAAAAAGTCGGGGCGAAATTAAATCTGGAAGGCGTAAGTTGGAGATAAGTTCAAAAGAGATAGGGGAGAAATTAGGTACCCGCCTTACCTTGTTGCAATTCTCCTCTGCTTTTTGCTCGCCATGTCGAACTACCAAGATACTTTTAGAGCAATTAACCAAAGATCTTCCAGATGTAAAACATATAGTTGTCGACGCTGAATCAAAGATTGAGTTAGCTAGAAGTTTAAATATTCTCTCGACTCCAACCACAATCGTTTTAGATACTGATGGACGAGAGGTTGGTCGCGCTGTTGGGATTCCTAAGCGTGATCAGGTATTAAATCTCTTGGAGATTTTCGAGATTTAAGAGTTATCGGTTCTCGGGTAAACGACTTCATCTAGAATCAAAAGAATTGCTGCAGCAAGTGGGACTGCAAGAATTCCACCCACAAGACCAAGCAAGCTCGAACCGATCATCACAGCAATAATTGTTACCAGTCCTGGAATGGAAAGTGACTTTGCCATAATGCGAGGCATAATTAAATAATTTTCGATTTGAACATAAATTACATAAGCAACGAAAGCGATAATTGCTGCCGTAGGAGATTTACTTAACGCAACAAGAGTTACTACGGATATTCCTAGGAAATGACCTATTAATGGAATCAATCCACAAATTAGCACCAACATAGCTAGCGCTGTCTTATAAGGAAGATCCAAGGCCAGACCTAGAATTGCCGTGAAAATACCAGCAATAAATGAGACAGTTATTTGGCCGCCAACGAATACTCCAACTCGGTAAACAATCGCATCACTTAATTTTGTGACTCGATCTCTCCTTGAAGAAGGTATTAAGCGATAAACCTTCTTTGTTGCATCTGGAAGTGTTGCAAGAAAATATAGAGTCAAGATAATGATTGTTAGCGCAGAAACCACACCAGATAGAACTGCTTTACCTACGCCAATTACTCCACCAAAAGCCTTGACCATGATCTGGCCATCTTTAACCGAGGACTCAACTTTCTTTTGAAGCGCATCAATAATTCCAAAGTGGCTATTTAGCCCCGCTATAGTCGAATTATTCTTTAGATCAGCGACTAATGTTGGTGCGTTATGTATCAAAGAATTTATTTGTTCAACGATTGGTGGAATTGCTATCCAAATAAAGAGCGCAATAAATGCAATTACCGATGCAACTACTGCCGAGACTGCCTGTCCTCTCTTTAACCCACGCTTTTGAAAGAAGAGAACAGAAGGATTAAGTCCTGCTGCAAAAAATAGTGAGATGATGATTAAAACAAATACTTGGCTAATAGATGCAAGTGCACGAAGTAAAGTGATTGAGGTTACTGCGCCAGCTGCTGCTAAGAATCCGTAGTAGAAGGGGTGAGTTCTATTAAGTGGCTCACCTCTCGTTCCAAAATCTTCCGGTTGTGGAGCAGCTTTCGCGCTCTTTTTCTTCCTTCTGATGAGAGGTTTTATCTTGGCCATTTAATAATTTTAACTGCCATTTACCTTTTATTTAGGGATGATTTCGCAAAATAGGAGAGAATTCTCGCCGTGGCAGAGTTAAGAATTACCGGTCTAGCAGAAGAGATGTCTGCGCTTGCCCGTCTGCCATGGGCAAAGCCGCTAGAGCAATGGCCGGAAGATCCAAGTCTCACAGATATGCGCGGTATATCTCGCCACATTGTTCGCTTAGTAAAAGTTGATAATAGCGATGATGGAAAAATTTACGCGATTAAAGAGACTGTAGAAGAGTTTGCAAATAGAGAGTACGGATTACTTCGCGAGTTAAATCAGGCGCAGGCTCCTTGCGTGGAGCCAGTTGCAGTTATTGAAGGGCGTGCTGATGAGAACGGTGAACCGCTTCCCGTGGCACTTGTTACGCACTATCTTCCTTTTTCACTTCCATACCGAATTTTGTTAGGTGGACGCCCTTCGCCACATGAGATTTCAAATATGGCAAACGCATTGGCGCTTTTATTAGTTCGCCTACATTTACTTGGATTTTGGTGGGGCGATTGCTCACTTTCAAATGCGCTCTTCAGACGCGATGCTGATTCATTTGCAGCTTATCTAGTTGATGCTGAAACTGGTGAATTTCAAGCCAGCCTTACAGATGGTCAACGTGAACATGATTTAGGGATTGTTCTATTTAACGTAGCAGCGGAGCTAGAAGATCTTAAATTAGCGGGAATTCTTGAAACAGAAGTTGATCCAATTCGCGCAAGCGAAGGTGTTATCAAGAGATATCGAAGATTGTGGGCTGCGCTTAAAGAACCTCAAATATTAGATCCGAGCGATCGCCATGCCGTAGAGCGCGCAATGCGTTCACTTCAAGATCTAGGTTTTGCAGTTGAAGAGGTTGAAGTTTCTATCAATGGAGATAAGGGCGAACTTAGATTCCAACCTAAGTTGGTGGCTGCGGGTTATCACCAGAATCGTTTATTAGAACTTCTCGGCATTCACGCCGAAGAGTTACAAGCAAAGCGTTTGCTTGCATCTTTTGATCGTTATCGTGGCCGTGAATCAAAACCAAAGCCACCCATACATGACAGCGCACGTCGCTGGTTGCGCGATGTCTACCATCATGTAATGAATATGATTCCTGAAGAATTGCAGGGGCGAGTGGAACAAACCCAAATGTTCCATGAAATTCTTGAGCATCGTTGGTATTTGGGCGAGAAGGCTGGAAGGGATCTTGGATTGGATTTTGCAACTGAGGATTATGTAAAGAATGTATTACCAAATAGACAATACTCAGGCGTCACAGTTCCAGGTATTCACGAGCCGCAAGCGCAACCTTCTAATCAATAATAGGATGTCGGCGTGAGCACGCCACAACTGCCAAAGGGATTTGCAAACGCCTTTGACCTCAGCTCGCTCAAACAACCCGCTGTTGATACTTCTGCATTACCTGGAGTGGTTGTAACTCAAGAGAATCTAGTAAAAGAGATACTTCCAAAATCAGTTGCGAAGGTAATCATTCTTATTTGTTGGTCACCACGAAGCCCGCAATCCATGGAGTTATTACAAACTCTTGGAAAATTTCAAGAGACCGATAAAGGTGAAGCAAGTGAGGCGCCATGGGAACTCGCCCATGTAAATGTCGATGCTCAGCCGCAAGTGGCGCAAGCGCTACAAGTCCCATCGATTCCATTTGCAGTTGGGCTAATTGCACAGCAACCAGTTCCACTCTTTGAATCAGTTCCACCAAATGATCAGATTCGATTAGTTATAAATAAAGTTTTAGAACTTGCAGCTCAAAAGGGTGTTGGATCTGCTCCAGCAGAAGGAGCAACTGAACTTCCTATCGAGCCAGAAGAAGCTGAAGCTATGGAAGCAATGGATAAGGGCGACCTAGCAGCAGCGGCTATCGCTTTTGAGAAGTGGCTAAATCGTCAACCAGCAAATCAAATGGCAAAAATTGGGCTAGCTCAAGTTCAATTATTAACTCGGATAAAAGATTTAGATGCAGATAAAGTTTTAACAAAAGCAACTAGTGAGTTGAATGATCTCTCACTTCAAATTCAAGCGGCTGATATCGAGATTGCCAATGGCCAAAATAAGGCAGCCTTTGATCGATTAATTAGTGCAGTAAAGAACTTCGTGGGAGATGAGCAAAAAACCGCGCGTGAACATCTCTTAACTCTCTTCTCACTCGTTGACCCAACTAATCCAGACTTAATTGAAGCCCGTAAAGCTTTAGCTAGCGCTTTGTTTTAAATGAAATTTAATTATGAGATATAGACAAGGTGTATTTCTTTATTTAATCTTTTTTCCAGCTGGCCTTGCAATTTTGGCTAATGCTCAGCGCTATCCTGAATTACGAAATCAACTCCACCTTAGCAATGGTGAATTTGGAACCTACTTAAGTTTGGTGGCAATAGGGGCATTTACTAGCTTCATTATTGGGCCAAGGTTGATTCACAAAATCGGTATCGGGAAGACTCTATTTATTGCAATTGCGGGGCTCTATTCCAGCGTCGCTGCTTTCCCGCATATGCATAGCGCAACGCACTTCATTCTTTTAAATATCATCTTCGGACTATTTTCGACATTAAATCACATCAGCATCAATGCGCAGGGGATACATGTTCAACATAGAACAGGAAAACTCCTACTCCCATTACTTTCTGGAATTTGGAGCGCGGGTGCGGTTGCAACTTCATTGGTATCAATCATTTTTTCAAAGCACTTAACTCTCGCCTGGCAGATTGATCTGATTGCTGCATCAGGTTTTGTAATGGCAGTAATCGGTTTATATGGTCACCGAAAGGATTTACTCAAACCGAGTGAAGAGTATGAAGCTGCCCCACCAATTACTTTGAGGAGTATCGCCTCCGCCTTTAAATTCATTCCAGCTCTTAGCTTTGGCCATATCTTGATTGTGCAATCAGAGTTTGCAGCAGGGGATTGGAGCGCAATCTTCTCAAAAAATACAATTGGGGTTTCAACTGCAATGTCAGCCGTCAGCTATCTTGTCTTTATGACTTCTATGGCATCGCTTCGAATATTTGCCCACAAGATAAACCATAAATACTCCGAAAGTCTTTTAATTAAATGGGTTCCTCGTATTGGCGCAATCGGATTTGGCACATTTATTATTGCAGCAACTGCAATGGCGAGTTCAAATATTACTTTTGCATTTGTGCTTACTTTAATTGCCTATGCTTTCTTAGGCGCTGGAAACTCTTTTATGATTGGAATGCTATTTGGAATTGCAGCGAAGCGTTCAAAAATTGCGCCAGGTATGGTTATCGCATCGATGGGACTTGTGGGAGCAACGCTCTCATTTATTGTTAAAATCATTATTTCGTGGGTAGCGCAGGCAACAAACTTAACGACAGCGTTAATGATTCCAACAGCAATGCTCTTTGCTGGAAGTTGGCTTTATAAGTTTGGCGATAAAGAGCCGGTGCGTTACTAAATCAGCCTGAACCTTCAGTGTTGCCTGGATCGGCAGCGCTGATGTCATCTAATTTATATTTAGCAAGAGCTTCACGAACTACCTTCGCCTTAACTTCGCCATCCTTTGCTAGTTGAGCAAGTGCTGCAACTGCAATTGATTCTCCATCAACCTTAAAGTGTCGACGAAGCGCACCACGAGTATCAGAAAGTCCGAAGCCATCAGTTCCAAGTGAGTAAAACTCGTTAGGAACCCATGAAGCAATTTGATCTTGAACTGCTCGCATGAAATCACTCACCGCAATAACTGGTCCTTCAGTCTTGGCAAGCTTCTGTGTTACATAAGCAGTCTTTGGATTCTCTGGATTTAATAAGTTGTGGCGATCTACTGCTAAACCATCTTTGCGAAGTTCATTCCAAGAGGTAACTGACCAAATATCAGCTGCAATATTCCAATCATCAGCGAGCAACTTTTGAGCTTTAAGCGCCCAATTCATAGCAACGCCTGAAGCCAAGATTTGCACGCGCTTCTTTCCAGAAGTCGCACGAGAGTAGAGATACATACCCTTTAACAATCCATCAACATCAAGTCGATCTGGTGCTGCTGGTTGTTGGTAAGGCTCGTTATAAACAGTTAGGTAATAGAAAACGTTCTCACTATTCTCACCATACATACGCTTTAGGCCATCACGAACGATGTAACCAAGTTCGTATGCAAAAGCTGGATCGTAGGCAACTACCGCAGGGTTAGTTGAAGCAAGCAATAGCGAGTGGCCATCTTCATGTTGCAGACCTTCACCATTTAGCGTTGTGCGACCAGCGGTTGCCCCGAGAACAAAGCCGCGACAGAGTTGATCTCCGGCAGCCCAGAATGCATCGCCTGTGCGTTGGAATCCAAACATCGAATAGAAGATGTAAATCGGAATCATTGGAACATCATGAGTTGAATATGAAGAACCAACCGCAGTAAATGATGCAGTTGAACCTGCTTCATTAATACCTTCATGAAGAATTACGCCATCAGTTGCTTCCTTATATGAAAGCATAAGTTGGCGATCTACCGCTTGATACTTCTGACCTAGTGGTGAGTAAATCTTTAGCGATGGGAATAGTGAATCCATTCCAAAGGTACGCGCCTCATCAGGGATGATTGGAACAAAGTGCTTGCCAATTCCTTCATCCTTAACAAGGTCCTTAAGTAAACGAACAAAGGCCATTGTTGTCGCAACTTCTTGATGCGCAGATCCACGTAGCACTGATTCATATGTCTCAAGTGGTGGTTGTGGAAGTGGCTTTGAATCTTTGCGACGAGCTGGAATAGATCCACCAAGTGCAGAACGACGTTCCATCATGTACTTGTACTCAGGTGAATCTGGAGCTGGGCGATAGTACGGAGGTAACTTCGCATCTAGTTGTTCGTCAGTAATTGGAATTTGAAGAGTGTCACGGAATTGCTTTAAATCTTCCAAAGTCATCTTCTTCATTTGGTGCGTTGCATTACGCGCCTCAAAGTGCGAACCAAGTGTCCAACCCTTAATTGTCTTTGCAAGAATTACAGTTGGTCGGCCCTTATGTTCGGTCGCTGCCTTATAAGCTGCAAACATCTTTCGGTAATCATGGCCGCCACGCTTTAGCGCCCAGATCTTTTCATCTGACCAATCCTTAACCATTGCAGCAGTACGTGGATCTTTTCCAAAGAAGTTCTCGCGAACATACTTTCCACTCTCTGCCTTAAATGTTTGGTAATCACCATCAGTTGTCTTTGTCATCAAATCAACCAATGCACCTTCGCGATCCATTGCAAGGAGTTCATCCCATTCGCGACCCCATACGACCTTGATTACATTCCAGCCTGCGCCACGGAATACTGATTCAAGTTCTTGAATAATCTTTCCATTACCGCGCACTGGACCATCAAGGCGTTGTAGGTTGCAGTTAATTACGAAAGTTAAATTATCTAAACCTTCACGCGCTGCCAGTGAGAGTGCGCCAAGTGTCTCTGGTTCATCAGTTTCACCATCACCAAGGAAAGCCCATACGCGTTGTTGACTTGTATCTTTTAATCCACGACCTTGTAGGTAGCGGTTATAACGCGCTTGATAAATTGCATTAATTGGACCAAGTCCCATTGAAACTGTTGGGAACTGCCAGAACTCTGGCATTAAACGTGGATGTGGATAAGAACTTAAGCCACCAGCATGATGTGAAAGTTCTTGACGGAATCCATCCATTTGATCTTCTGAAAGACGTCCCTCAACAAATGCACGTGCATACATTCCGGGGCTTGCATGTCCTTGGAAGAAGATTTGATCTCCGCCACCAGCATGATCTGGTCCGCGGAAGAAGTGGTTGTAACCAACTTCGTAAAGTGTTGCAGAAGATGCAAAGGTTGAGATATGTCCACCTACGCCAATTCCAGGACGTTGTGCACGATGCACCATGATTGCTGCATTCCAGCGAACAAATGCGCGAATGCGACGCTCTAAAGTTTCATCGCCAGGAAATTGTGGTTCGCTTTCTGGCGCAATTGTGTTTATGTAATTTGTTGCGCGAAGTGATGGAAGTCCAAGATTTTCATCGCCCGCTTTTTGTAGAAGAGAGAGCATTAAGTAGCGCGCACGAACAGGGCCGGCATGCTTAAGAGCTGCTTCGAGGGATTCTCGCCATTCCGCCGTTTCTGCTGGGTCGGTATCAACCAATTGGCTGATTAGATGGTCAGGCATTGAGAAATCTCCACTCATAGCCCTAATAATTTCACTAATAGGTGCCCCTGTCCAAAAAAAGGTCTTGCATACTGAGTGGTTTAAGTGTGGACTTCTCCTATTCTTTATCTATTAGGTCACAAGCAGTCGAAATCAAGGTAATTAGAGAATGGAGGCATAACCCCCATGGGGGCAGATCAAATCGTTGATCGGATGGGCATAACACCTAATCAATTGATTCTTGAAGTTGGCCTTCAGGATGACTGCGACCAGGAGTTGCGTAACTCAATCAAGAGTAAGAGTGGCTCAGAATTTATTTCAAATGAAGCATCTGATGTTGTCGATGCAGTAATCATCTGGTGGCGTGAAGATGATGGAGATTTAGTTGATGAGTTGGTTGACGCGCTAACCTTTCTTACTGAAGATGGACCTATCTGGTTGTTAACGCCAAAAGTTGGCAGGCCAGGCCATGTGGAAGCAAGCGATATCCAAGATGCGGCACCAACTGCTGGTCTATCTCAAACAGTTTCATTACCTGTCGGCTCAAATTGGACCGGCACAAAATTGGTTCACAGACCAGCAAATAAAAAGGGGAGCAAAAAGTAATGGCGCTAGAAATTGGAAGCACAGCCCCAGATTTCAAATTAAAGAATCAACATGGTGAAGAGATTGAATTCTCTTCATTTAAAGGAAAGAAGAACGTTGTAATTCTTTTCTATCCATTTGCCTTCTCAGGTATTTGCACCGGCGAACTTTGTGGACTTCGCGATGACCTTGCATCATTCCAAAACGATAACGTTGAACTCCTAGCCATCTCTTGTGATCCGATGTACTCCCAAAAAGCTTTTGCTGAGAAAGAGGGATATAAGTTCTCACTTTTAACTGATTTCTGGCCACATGGCGAGGTTTCAAAGAAGTATGGTGTCTTCAACGATGATCGTGGTTGCGCAGTTCGCGGTACTTTTATTATTGATAAGAGCGGAGTACTTCGCTGGTCCGTAGTAAATGCCTTAGGTGATGCTCGTAATCTTGTTGATTACAAAGAGGCGCTCGCAGCGCTTTAATCACGCGCGATTTTTCATACTTACTAATTGTTAGTAGAGTATGGCTCTCACCGGGCGGTTAGCTCAGCGGTAGAGCGCTTCGTTTACACCGAAGATGTCGGGGGTTCGAAACCCTCACTGCCCACCAGATTCTTATTTTTTATATTCTTTGTAGACCCTTGAAGCTGTTCTGGATAGCACGATTGAAGCCTCATCCCAATTTACTCCATAGACCTTCTTAAAAGAATCTTCAAATGATAATCCGTCAGCTCTCGCCTTTAATACGTCAAAAGTTTTATCAGTACCACCAATGGCAACAAGTGCATCCATAACAATGTAACCAAGACTGAAAAGCATTGAAGACGAACTTGATGGGCAAGGTGCCTGCATATTTTCCTTTAAGAATATTTTAATAGTCTCTGGTTCGAAATCTTTGAGCACCCATCGGTTATCAGTTACCCAGCCCTTTCGAATTTTTACGTAGTCTTCTCCATTTTTTGCAAGAGTTGGAATTGAAATTGCTTGCGGTTGACCCTCTGCAAACCAACAAGGCATATTCATTGCGGGAGGAATTCTAGATTTATCTTTGAAAATCATGCCTTGTACAGCATGTGTATATTCATGCAAATCGTTCTGACCGTTAAATTTCTGTATATTGAATCGATTTACAGGATTCGACACCCCAACCAGGGCTAGTCCAATACCAGTCGTAATGTTGGTTACCGCTCCATCGCAGTCAATGCCAGAACATTTCTCAGACGCTTGATCTGCAAAGTTAACTCCCAAATTAAAGGGACTTTCATACTGGTTAACCTGATTTCTGGCCCATGAAACATCTTCTTTGTTGTACTGAATGAATTTAATTTCATTGGGTTGTTTTTGAGCACCCATAACTCGAGAACCCAGAGTAACGGCATTAATTGTCCACTCATCCGGATAACGCTTAGGTGTTTTTGGTCCAAAGAGAAGTGAAATTTTTAGTTCTGTTGACTTGTACAAATCCAAATTGGCTTGAATATTGCCCCAAACAGCATACGGAATACCTTCATATCGTTCCTCTAGATTTGCAAACGTAGTGGGCACCACAGGAACTTTTGAAATTAAAATTCCCTTATCCCAAATCAATTTTTTACCAGACTTAATACATATAAATTTCTTGCCCGAGGAGATGCTGGTTTGACCCAATTTAACACAGGAATATCCTGACTTAACTGCAGCATTAGATGGCAACTGCATATTAGAAATGAGAATTAAAGATAAACCAAGTATTGCAAGTCTCTTCATCGATTTAGGGTCCACATCCTTAATGGATTTGTCTCTCATACCCTCACTGCCCACCAGATAAATTTGATTCTTGCGAACCTTAATTAACGCTTTAACTCCAAAATCAAAGTTACGACAGAGATAAGCAGAAGAAATAGCGCTGGAAACATCTTTGAAAACTTATCCTTGATTCGAAGGTGGGCAAATAACGCTCCAACAAAATAAAGAGTAATTCCAATCGCGGCTGCTACTCCAATTGACTTAATCCAAATTCCTACAAATAGACCTAGCGATCCTAGAATTTCTAAGAGAGCTAATTGGTTGTATTGCTTCTCTTTTACGCCAACATGAGCAATGGCTTCAATTGCTCCAGGGAT
>CAYPMF010000012.1:0-15998 GCA_964411805.1 uncultured Actinomycetes bacterium
CGGCTATTGCGATAGGGAAGAACCACATCGGAACCATTGCAGGAAAGTTAAATGGAGAGATAATTCCAACAACGCCAAGTGGTTGGCGAGTTGAGTAAACATCTACACCGGTTGAAACTTGCTCTGAGTAAAAGCCTTTCATTAAGTGTGGAATGCCAACAGCAAACTCAACTACTTCCTGGCCACGAGTAATTTCACCAAGGGCATCTGATAAAACTTTTCCATGTTCTGAAGTAATGATCTCTGCGAGTTCACCCTTCTTCTTATTTAGCAGCTCACGGAAGTTGAAAATTACCGCTTGTCGCTTTGCTAGCGACATATCGCGCCAGGCAGGAAAGGCCTTCTTTGCAGAGGCGATTGCTGCTTTGATTTCAGCGTCATTTGCCAGCGCAACGCGCTTGGTCTCTGTGCCTAGCGCAGGGTCAAATACGGGAGCGGTGCGACCTGATTTACTTTCAAATTCTTTTCCATCAATCCAATGATTAACGATCGCTGACATTTATTCGCTCCCTATTTCTTCTCGTAAGTTTTTAAAATTGCTTCAACTTCTTCTTGTGTAGGCATTGCGGTTGAACATTCCAATCGAGTTGCAACAATTGCCCCTGCGATATTTGCAAAGCGAAGAATCTTTTCAAGTTCCCAACCTTGTAGTAGCCCATAACAGAATGCGCCACCAAAGCCATCGCCAGAACCTAAGCCATTTACAACATCAACAAAATGAGGTGCTACTTCGACCGTCTCGCTCTTAGTTTTAGCAAGTACACCCTTAGGCCCTTGTTTAACTACTGCAATCTCAACTCCGCGATCTAATAGAGCATCTGCAGCTCTAAGTGGTTCGGTTTCGCCAACCGCAACTTCACACTCTTCCTTATTTCCAATTGCAATAGTTACTTGAGATAGCGCCTTAGCAACCTGCTCAGATGCTTCCTTTGGATCACTCCAGAACATTGGGCGATAATCTAAATCTAAAATTGTGTGTGGCTTCTTTTTACGAGCATCCCAAGCAGCGAAGTGCGCACTACGACTCGGCTCTTGTGAAAGTCCAGTAACTGTTGACCAATAAATCTTTGCATTTTTGATTGCGTCTAAATCAAGTTCATTTGCGTTAATGACCAAATCAGGAGCCTTCGGTTCACGATAGAAATAGAGTGGAAAGTTATCGGGTGGGAAAATTTCACAGAAGACAACTGGAGTTGGAAGATTTGGAACTCCTGAAACAAATTTGTCGCTTACCCCTAATCGTTTCAACTCTTCATGAATGTACTTACCGAATGGATCATTCCCAGTACGAGTAATAACTGCAGAGTTAAGCCCATACTTCGCAGCTGCACATGCAACATTTGTTGCGCTGCCACCTAAAAACTTTTGGAAAGTTTGAACATCTTCAAGACCAACGCCATATTGCAGGGGATAGATATCCACGCCTACTCGGCCGATGGTTATGAGGTCGAAATCTGCCAAAGTTTTCTCACCTTGCTCTTGTGTTCTGGGTAGTTTAGGGCTACCTTTTGGACCGCTCCAATAGAGGGACCTTAGCAAAGGAATTTGAATGGCGAAAGTAGCAATCACTGGTTCAACTGGCTTCGTAGGTGGCAACATTGCCGAGGCGTTAATTCAGATGGGCTTTGAAGTTGTTGGCTTATCGCGAAAAGCGGGCGAAGCCGGATTTCCTTGGCCACTAGAAGTTGTTGATTTCCAAAGTGAGGCTTCAATCGCGCAAGGTCTATCAGGTTGCGACGCTGTAGTGCACTGCGCAATCCATAATGATTTTAATAAATTGGTAAATGATCGCGAATTCGCTTACGACTCATTTGTTGGAATGACGCAACGAGTAACTAGAGCAGCAAACAAGGTCGGCGCACAAACAATTTATATCTCCTCAGATTGGATTATGGATGGCGATGGCCATTTCACCAAAGAGAGTGATCCAGGAAATCCAATTAATTTCTATGGCGCACTTAAAGCACTTGGCGAACAAGTTGTAAGAGATCTAGCTCCTGAAACTGGCGCCGTTTGTCGAATCGGTGGAGTTATGGGCTTTCATCGAACAAAGAAGGAGATGCCGCGTGGCCAAGATGTTGGCTTTGGATATTTTGTAGCTTCTATAGTTCAAACTCTTCGCGATGGAAAAGAATTTGTAGTTTGGGGCGGCGATCGAGTTAATAAAGTTGCCACTCCTTCACTTGCTTCAGAAATCGGCGCAGAAATATCTCGCATCATCGATAAGAAAATTGGTGGAACATTCCATTTAGTTGGCGATGACGCTGTAACTCGCATGGAGTTAGCGCAAGCAACTTGTGATGTCTTTGGTTTAGATAAAAATTTACTAAAAACTGGTGAACCACCTGTGGAAGCGCTATTTCCAAGTGGGGTACCTGTAGATACCTCTCTTTCCAATAAGAAGACTAAAGAAGCACTTGGACTAGGCCCAACAAGTGTAAAAGATTTGTTAAATGCATTTAAAAATGAGTGGGAGAGTGGAAAAGTTTCTCCTATAACAAAGCGAAGCGCTTAATGCGAAGCACAATGAAGCGACCAACTATTAGAGATGTAGCCGCAGAAGCGGGCGTATCTAAATCTTTAGTATCGCTTGTCTACTCACGACCAAATAGCGTTAGCGTTAAGCGTAAAGAACAGGTTCTCAAAGCTGCAGAGAAACTTGGCTATGCGCCAAACTTTCTTGCGCGTTCACTAGCGGCAGATTCTGGAACATTTATCGCAATCTTAGTTGCAGATTTACATAACCCACTCTTTGCGGAAATCGCAGATCAAGTTCGAGTTCGCTTGGAAAAAGAGGGGCGTCATTACTTCATAACCTCGGCAATGATTCGCAATGAGGCTGGAGTTCCATTTTTAGATAAACAAACTTTGAAATCCATTATTGATCTTCGCCCTGAAAGCCTCTTAGTAATCGGCTCAATTCCAAAGATTGAAATCTTGGAAGGACTTCCAAAGAGCTTGCCAATCATTATTGCAAGTGGAGTTCCAATAGGTATTGCAAGAGCATCCACCGTGCGAACTAATGAAGAAGCGGGCATGAGGTTAGTAGTGGATCACCTTGTTGAACTCGGACATAAAAATATTGCCCATATTGCCGGTATTTCAAATGTTGTTGCTAAGGATCGTGCCGAAGGTTACGAAAAGGCAATGAGAGAAAAGGGACTTTCAAAGTATTCAAATATTTATATTGCTAAGTCTGATGACGAAACTGGCGGCTATGAAGCGGTTAAAGTTCTGATGAAGTCTACAAATCCACCTACTGCTATTGCTTGTTTCAATGATTTGCAGGCAATCGGTGCACAATCTGCAATTATTGAAGCGAAAGCAAATATTTCACTTGTTGGATATGACAACACCTATCTCTCAAGCTTAAGCCAAGTAGGTCTAACCACAGTTGATCCAGGAAATCGCGAGATTGCAGATAAGTGCGCCGATCTTTTAATAGAAGAAGAGCATCTTGGACACGAAACTCACACATCGACTCCAACTTTGGTAATTCGCACTTCATCAAAGAAGGTGGGTAAATGAGAGAGTTTGATGGAAAGTTATTAATTGATGGTGCATGGGTTGCGCCATCTAGTGGAAAAGTTGAAGAGGTTAAATCTCCATTTAATGGCGAAGTTGCTGGGCAAGCAGCTGTTGCATCAGTAGCCGACGTTGAGAAGGCCATTGCTGCAGCAGTAAAAGGTGCAGAGATTTGGCGACGTACGCCTGCACACCAGCGATCCGCAATCATGATGAAGGCAGCAGCGCTTGCAGATGAACGAGCAGAAGAGATTGCACAAATCATTTCATCTGAAAATGGAAAGTCATTAGTTGAAGCGCGCGGTGAAGCCGGTCGCTCAGGTGAAATTATCCGATTAGGAGCATTTGAAGGTTCACAACTTTACGGAAGCTCACTTCCGCTTGATGCAAATAAGGGAACCGGACAAGAGAAGCTCGGATTCACACTTCGCCAACCAGTTGGTGTTGTAGTTGCAATCAGTCCATTTAATTATCCGGCGCTCTTAGTACTTCACAAGTTGGCGCCAGCTCTTGGTTCTGGGAATAGCGTTGTGTTAAAGCCTGCGCGTGCAACCCCTTTAACTGCACTCGCTTTGGCAAAATGTTTTGTTGAGGCCGGAATGCCTGCAGGTGTACTAAATGTTGTAACTGGAGCCGGCGGGGAATTAGGCGATGCGCTCGTAAGTGACTCTCGTGTTCGTAAGATTTCATTTACTGGTTCAACTTCAACCGGAACCCACATCACGCAAATAGCAGGAGTTAAGAAACTTTCACTAGAACTTGGAGCATCTTCACCAGTAGTTGTACTGCCTGATGCAGATTTAGAGTTAACAACGCGAGCAGTAGCTCTTGGCGGTTATATAAATTCCGGACAAGTATGTATCTCTGTTCAGCGAGTGATTGTTCACGAGAAGATAAAGGCTGATTTCTTAGATGCGCTAAAGCCGCTGGTCGAAAAGATTAAAGTTGGAAATCCAAAGGGCGAAGGAATTGATGTCGGAACACTTATTAATGAGAAGGAAGCGGTTCGAGTTGCAAATTCAATTAAGAGCGCCGTTTCGCAAGGTGCCAAATTAATTACTGGTGGCGAACAAGATGGTTCAATTGTTAAACCTGCCATCGTTGCTGAAGTAGATCCTCGCGCATCTATTGCACAAGATGAACTCTTTGGCCCAGCGGTAATTGTTTCAACTGCGCACTCAACAAAAGAGGCCTTGGAATTTGCAAATAGCACTCCATATGGACTTGGCGCAGGCGTTTTCACTCGCGACGTAGATTCGGCAATTCAATCTGCTCGTGAAATCGATGCAGGAATAGTTCATATTAATTGGACGCCGTTATGGCGCGCAGATTTGATGCCATATGGGGGATTAAAGGCAAGTGGAATTGGGAAAGAGGGCGTCCGTTCTGCAATCGAAGAGATGACTGAAGTTAAGACAATTATTTTGCACGGTCGTGCATGGGATCAGAATTAAAGAGAGAAAAAGGGAGAGAAAAATGAGCAAGCCAAACTACGGAGAGACAGTTCGCTTAACAGTTGCGCAAGCAGTTCTTAAGTTCCTAACTGCTCAATACTCAGTATCAGATGGCGTACGACGTCGATTTGTTCCTGCGGCAATGGGAATCTTCGGCCACGGAAACGTTGCAGGTCTAGGCCAAGCACTTGATCAATACAGCGACATCTTGCCATTCGTGCAAGGCCGTAATGAACAAGGACTAGCACATGCCGCAACTGCATTTGCAAAGCAATCACATCGCAAGCAGGTAATTGCAGTGACTGCTTCAGTTGGGCCGGGTTCAATGAATATGGTTACAGCAGCTGCACTTGCGACCGTAAACCGCGTCCCACTTCTTCTTTTACCTGGCGATGTTTATACAACTCGTCGCCAAGGTCCAGTACTTCAACAATTAGAAAATTCTTCTGCACCAGATATCTCATCAAATGATGCATTCCGTCCCGTCTCAAAATTCTTTGATCGAATCACCCGTCCAGAACAATTGCTTTACTCTCTTCCACAAGCATTCCGCGTTCTGGCATCGCCAGTTGACACTGGAGCTGTGGTTATTTCATTGCCACAAGATATTCAATCGCATGCCTTTGATTGGCCTGTTGAATTCTTTGCGGAGCGTGAGTGGAAGATTCGCCGTCCAGTTCCTGCACAAGATGATGTTGATGCTGCGGCCAAAATTATTTCTGATGCAAAGAACCCAGTAATTATTGCTGGCGGTGGAATCACTTACTCCGGAGCAACCGCAGAACTTGAAGCTCTTGCAAATGCAACTGGAATTCCAGTCTGTGAAACTTTTGGAGGTCAGAGCGCAGTACAAAATCCTGGTGATTGGTTTATGTATGGAATAGGCCTTGAAGGTGCGCCACATACCAATCGACTAGTAGAGAAGGCTGATGTTGTAATCAGCATCGGTACCCGACTAACTGACTTTGCAACTGCATCTCAATCTATCTTTTTAAATCCAAAGGTTAAGTTCGTTTCAATTAACGTAACTGAACTTGATGCATTTAAACAGGGGGCAACTCCAATTCTTGGCGATGCCAAGCTTTCATTGATTGCACTTCAAAAGGCGCTTGGTTCCTACAAGGTGCCAACTGCTTGGAGTGCAGAGGTAAAGAGTGAGATTGCTAATTGGGTTTCAACTCGAAATGATGCAATTAACCCAGACAAACTCTTTGATAAGAAGACACTTCCAGATTCACCGCAAACAGATGCAGTAATTACACAAGGTCAGTTAATTGCTTTGATGCGCGAAGCTTCAAAGCCAGGCGATGTAATGATCACTGCAGCTGGCGGTGCGCCTGGAGATATTCTCAAAGTTTGGGATGCAACCGGCGGTCGCTTTACTCATACCGAATTTGGATATTCATGTATGGGTTATGAAATTCCTGCGGCAATTGGTGTTCGCTTTGCAACTCCAGATACATCCAAGCGAGTCATCTCTTTCTTAGGTGATGGCACATTTGTAATGGCGCCAACTGAAATTGTTACGGCTGCACAAGAGGGCTTAGATGTAACTTTTGTTGTATCTGAAAACCATGGCTACCAAGTTATCCGTCGACTTCAAATGTGGCGCGTTGGGAACCATTATGCGAATGAATTCCGATATCGCCAAGAAGGCGAGATGGTTTCTAAATCGGCAGAAGCTCCAGGTAAAGCTCCTCGTCTTGAAGGTGATTATTTAAATATCGATCTTGTAAAGATGGCAGAAGGTATGGGTGCAAAGACTTATCGCCCAGTCACAGCTGATGAAGTTCGTAGAGTTTTGGCTGAAACGAGAAGTGTAAAGGGGCCGATTGTTATCGTCGTTCCAACCGTTCAACATGCGCTACTTCCAGCATCTGCTGTTTGGTGGGATGTGGCACCTGCCGAAGTGGATTCTGGAAACCAACCATGGCTCTCAACTCCGCGCGATGATTACAACAAGGGTCTTGCAACTCAGAGATGGCATGCATAAATGAAATCACCATTAGATCGCGGTGCCTTTAAAGCGCGCGTTGCAACCGGTGAAGTTACTTATGGAACCTTTATCGGACTTGCTTCGCCGGTTTCAGCGGAAGTTTGTGCAACTGCCGGACTTGATTGGTTACTACTTGATCTTGAACATGGAGCTGGTGGCGAAGAACAGGTAGGACCTACCGTTGTTGCATCTGGCGGTTATGGCGTACCAACTTTGGTTCGCGTTGAGTCACCAGAACGAATTCGCATTGGAAGAGTTTTAGATGCAGGTGCGGCTGGAATTATGGTCCCACGTATCGATAACGCTAGTGAAGTTCGTGAAGTTGTTAAACATATGAGCACGCCACCATTTGGAGATCGTGGCGTTGCAACTTATAACCGCTCTGCACGTTGGGGTAAAGATTTAGATTTCTTTAAAGAACCATCTAAGGCAACTTGCATCATTCAAATCGAAACGCTGTCAGCACTTGAGAACGTCGAAGAGATTGCAAGTGTTGATGGAGTAGATATTCTCTTTGTAGGTCCAGCAGATTTAAGTTTTGCACTTGGCGTGCCAAGAGATTTTAAAAACCCTAAATTTATTACCGCGCTAGAAAAAGTGGTATCCGCGTGTAATAAGGCAAAGGTTGCGGCAGGCATCTTGGCATTTAGCGCAGAGATGGCTATCGAAATGAAGAAAATGGGCTTTAAATTTATTGCAATTAGTGGAGATTCCACATTTTTAGCTGGCGCAATTACACAGACACTTGACCAAGTAAAGGGAGAAAAATGAGCAAGAAGAAGATCGGTGTAGGCCTCATCAGCGTTGGCTGGATGGGAAATTTACATACCCGTGCATACCAATCACTTAACCATATTTATCCTGAACTTGGAGTTGAAGCAGAGTTAGTTATCGCCGCTGATACCGCAGAAGATCGTGCAAAGTATGCGCAAGAAGTTTTGGGTTATCGTGAGAGTACGACTGATTATCACAAAGTCTTAAACCACCCAGATGTTGATGTTGTTTCAATCTGTTCTCCAAACTTCTTACACAAAGAGATGGGCGTTGCAGCAGCAAATGCTGGAAAAGCTTTTTGGATTGAAAAACCAGTGGGCCGCGGCGCAGCTGAAACAATTGAAGTTGAAGATGCGGTAAATAAAGCTCAAGTTGAAACTAGTATTGGATTTAACTACCGACATCCGCCAGCAGTTGAATATGCAAAGAAGATAATTGCAGAAGGACAACTTGGGCGAATCACAAATGTTCGCGGTTCCTACTTTGCAGATTATTCAGCAGAACCAAATGGCGCTCTTTCTTGGCGCTTCATCCGTGAATACGCTGGTAGCGGAGTCCTTGGTGACCTTATGGGACACCTTGCTGATCAAGTTCAGTACATCATGGGTCCAATTTCAGAAGTTGTGGGACTTACAAAGACAGTAATTACAGAGCGTCCGGTACTCCAAATGGGTTCTGGTACTCACTTCGATGTTATTGAAGGCGGAGAGAAGAAGCCAGTTGAGAATGAAGATTATGGCGCAATGATGGTTCGCTTTGCAGATAATGCAGTTGCAGCTGGTGCCGTTGGAACACTTGAAGCTTCGCGCGTTGCGGTAGGTCCACGCGCTTCATATAACTTCGAAATATATGGAACCAACGGTTCACTCAAATGGGATTTTGAGCGAATGAATGAGTTGCAATTGGCAATCGGCCGCCAAGGCGCCAATGTTGGATATCAACGAATAATGGCAAACCCATATATGGGCGACTTTGGAAAATTCCAGCCAGGATCAGGAACTTCAATGGGTTATGACGATTTAAAGGTTGTCGAAGCGAAGAAATTTATTGAAGCATTTCTAGGTGGACCAAAATTAAATTCAAATATTCATGATGCGGTTGCTGCGGCAAAGGTTGTAACTGCAGCGGAAGATTCAGCTGGTTCAGGCCAATGGATCAAGATTGCACCAACAGCGGGAACAACGGCAGCAATTAAGAAGTGAGTCAAATAGTTGTAGGCCTTGGACCGGTTGCCACAGATATTGTGCAACCGGTCTTGGGGGCTGCAATTAAATATATCGAGACTCCAACAGATTCAGACTTATCGCAAGCTAGCGGGGCAATTGTTAGAGCTAACTTTAAATTTGATTCAACCATATTTGCAAAGATGCCAAGTTTGAAAGTTATTGGTCGCACTGGCGTTGGTACCGACTTGGTTGACTTAAAGATTGCAGATGAGAAGAAGATTCCGGTAGTGATAACTCCAGGTAGCAATACCGTGGCAGTGGCGGAAGGAACTTTTGCTCACTTACTTTCATTATCTAAGAGAATCAAACCGCTCACTAATTTGGTATCACAAGGTAAGTGGAGCGAACGCACAAATTATCCAGTTGGAGATTTAGCGGGAAATACCTTAGGAATTATTGGATATGGTCGAATCGGAAAAGAAGTTGCCAAGTTTGCAACCGCTTTTGGCTTGAAAGTGAAAGCTTTTGATCCGTTTGTAGAAGTTCCTTCAGATATTAGTTCAAGTATTGACGAGATTTTTAAGACTTCGGACTATATAACTTTACATATTCCACTCACACCGGAGAATGAAAATTTAATTAATACAAAGAGTTTTGGAAAAATGAAAGATGGCGTAAATATCATCAACTGCAGTCGAGGCGCACTAATTAATTTAGATGATGCGCTTGCTGCGCTTAATAGTGGAAAGTTAGGCGGACTAGGACTTGATGTCTTTGACCCAGAACCACCACAACACCACGAAATTTTCGATCACGAGAACGTTCTACTTACACCGCATGTAATGGGGTTGAGTAAACAATCTACAGTTGCAACTTTTATAGATGCAGCTCAAGGTGTTCGAGATGTTCTTGAAGGAAAAACTCCAAAAGCAATTGCAAATCTGAAGTAGTAATCTTAAAAATAAACGAGAGGAAAGAAATGGCAAAGAAACTAAAGATCGCAGGAGCTCCAATCTCATGGGGCGTTTGCGAAGCTCCAAATTGGGGGCATCAAATGGGACCAGCTCGCGTATTGCGTGAGATGGCAGATCTCGGACTGGGTGCAACTGAGTTCGGTCCACTTGGATTCCTTCCAGTAGATCCAGAGAATCGTGCTCGTGTTCTTAAAGAACATGGCATGGAAGCAATTGGCGGTTTCTTCCCAATCGTTCTTCATAAAGCAGATCACGATCCAATGCCAGAAGTTCTACAAGAACTTAAGAGTTACAAAGCTGCCGGCGCATACAAGATGGTGCTTGCTGCAAATACTGGACTAGAAGGTTATGACGAGAAGCGACCAGAGTTAGATGAGGCTGGTTGGAAGATTATGTTTGATAACTTAAATAAGATTCGTGCCGCATGTGAAGCACAAGGTGTTGATGCAGTTCTTCACCCACACGTTGGAACAATGGTTGAAACTGAAGCAGACATCATGAAGGTGCTCCATGGTTCAACGATTAAGTTCTGTCTTGATACTGGCCATATGTTTATTGGTGGCTGCGATCCAGTTGAATTTTCTGCAAAGTATGCAGATCGCGTTGGCCATGTGCATATGAAAGATACCAATTCAGCACCTGCTGCAGAGATTCGCAACGGCACAAAGACATATTACGAAGCAATGGTTAGCGGCCTTTACTCACCGCTTGGCCAAGGCGATATTGATATGAAAGCAATCGTTAAGAACTTAGTTAACGCGGGCTATGACGGTTGGTTTGTATTAGAGCAAGACCTTGCAATCTTTGAAGAGCCAGCAGCAGGCGGCGGCCCAGTTGAGTTTGCAAGACAGAGCGTCGCATTCCTGCGCGCTATCGAATCTGAACTCTAGTTTAGATTTACCTTTACAACTTTGCCGGTGCGGCTTGATTCCAAAGCTGCATCGGCAAGGATTAGGGCTGCACGACCATCATCATAAGAAGAGTTGTATTGCTTACCCTCTTCGATTCCCTTTAAGAATGCCTTAAGTTCATTGCGGTAAGAAGCGGCATAACGCTCTAAGAAGAAGTCCATATATGGAATTCCACTAGTTGTTACATCTTTTGAAAATAGTTGAACAGAAGATGCTCGAACATTCTCTGTTAGCAACATGCCCTTAGGACCGAATGCTTCTATACGTTGATCGTAGCCAAATGCGCTATGGCGAGAACCAATAATTGTAATTAGCTCTCCCTTAGAACCCTTCATAACAACATTTACGTTGTCATAGTCATTCTCTTCTTTGATGTAATCGCAGAATACATTTGTGCCAACTGCATAAACTTCAACAATATCTTTTACAAAGTGGCGCGCCATATCAAAATCATGAATAGTCATATCTCGGAAGATTCCACCAGAAACTGCGATATAGGCCTGAGGTGCTGGGCCTGGATCACGAGAGGTGATAATTAATTGCTCAATATCGCCAATTTCACCAGCACGAACTTTTTGGCGAACTGAATCAAAATGTGGATCAAGTGGACGGTTAAAGCCAATAGCCACATGGCTCTTAGCTTTATTTGCCTTCTCGCGAAGCGCATCAACATTTTTTATATCTAAATCAATTGGCTTTTCGCAGAGTGCGTGAACGCCAGCATCAATTGCCGCACTTAGCAATGGAACGTGAGTTGGAGTAGGGGAGCCAATAATTACTGCATCAATCTCACCAGAGTTGATAACTGCAACTGGATCTGTTGCTGCTTTGCAATCGAATTCAGCTGCGATTTTATCTGCAGCCTCTTTAATTGGATCAACGATGTAAACAAGTTCTGCACCTTTTGTGTCATAAACACTGCCTGCATGAACCAAACCGATACGTCCTGCGCCGATAACGGCGAATCTCAAATTCTTAGCCATGGGCGCATAGTATTACCTTCATGATAATTCGAGAAGCGCTGCCAAAAGATATAGATGCCATTTGGGATTTAATAATTGGACTAGCCAAATATGAAAAAGCTCTCGACGAAGTTAAGACCAATAAGGAGCAGATTGCTAAATCTATATTCGAAGGAGATGTGGCTAAGTGCCATGTTGCTGAGATCGATGGGGAAGTTATTGGAATCGCACAATGGTTTCTTAACTACTCAACTTGGACAGGCCAACCAGGTATTTATTTAGAGGACCTATATGTGAAGCCTGAATTTCGCGGCAAGGGCGCAGGCATGGCTTTGATGAAAACACTTGCTCAAATTTGCGTTAAGAATGGTTATCCAAGATTCCAATGGTGGGTGCTTGATTGGAATGAGCCGTCAATTAACTTTTATAAGTCAATTGGGGCTGTAGCTATGGATGAGTGGACGGTCTATCGCTTAAGTGGCGAGGCTTTAGAGAAGTTCGCTCGCTAAATCAATCTCAGCCTTTTGATGAGGCTGCAATTTTTGGCCTGGGTAATTTTCAACGTGGCTAAAAGGATCATCTAACTTTTTAATACCACTTAGTTGTTGAAGTACAAATAGTCCGCAGAATGGTGAGTAAACAGCGTTATAACCACCTTCATGTGCAATTAGGATTTTATTATTTGCACTCTCTGCTGCGCATTCCATTAAAATCTTTGTTAAGTTTGCATAGCCATTAGCAGTAAGCATCATTCGACCTAGTGGATCATAAACAC
This sequence comes from uncultured Actinomycetes bacterium, assembly GCA_964411805.1. Taxonomy (GTDB): domain Bacteria; phylum Actinomycetota; class Actinomycetes; order Nanopelagicales; family Nanopelagicaceae; genus AAA044-D11. The sequence goes on from CAYPMF010000012.1 coordinate 12,538, forward strand.
AGGAATCAAAACCAGAAGCAACTGCAATCAAATCCGGCTTAAATTTACGAAGCGCAGGAGCAACTACCTTTTCAAAAGCATATTGGTAGCCACCATTTCCGGTTCCTGCGGGTAATGGGATATTTATATTTGAACCCTGTGCGCCACCGCGCTCTTCGCGCATCCCTGAATTGCGTGGATACAAACGATCCTGATGAAGCGAGATAGTTAATACATTTGGATCGTCCCAAAAAACATCTTGCGTCCCATTCCCATGATGGACATCCCAATCCACAACTGCGATACGTATTCCAGGATTTTCTTTTTTAATAACTGAAAGTGCGATTCCTAAATTTGAAAAAAGGCAATATCCCATTCCACCAGATTTAATTGCATGATGTCCGGGTGGTCTAACTAGGGCATAGCCATTATCAACTTCACCACCAACTATCGCTTTGGCCATCTCAATTACAGTGCCAACAGCCATGGCACCAATTTCATAACCGCCCTTTGCAAATGGAGTTTCGCCATCACCAGCGTCGCCACCGAGTGGTTGGTCCGAAGTTTTTTTCAATTGGGTCAAATAACTTTGCGGGTGAACTAAAAGCAATTCTTCGTTTGAAGCTTCGCGCACTGGGATTCGCTTTAAAACATCAATTAACTTCGAAACAACTATTAATTCGTGGATACGACGTTTTGTTTCCGCATTTTCATAGTTCTGAAACGGCTGCAGTCCTAAAGCTGGGTCAGTGGGGAAGAAGCCAGCATTGGTTCCAGTATCGTGCCAGCCAAAAATCTCGTGATAGGAGTAACCAGTGCGTAACTTAGACATATTCGAACCTTAAACTACCCAATAGAATTTAGGTATGAGCACTCCAATAAAAATTGATGTTTGGTCTGACGTAGTTTGTCCATGGTGCTTTATTGGAAGACGCAGATTACAAAAGGCTCTGGAAAAGCTGCCGGAGGGAACTTTCGAAGTTCACCATAGAGCATTTCAACTCCAACCTGAAATAAATGAAACCGTTAAGACTTCAACGATGTTGTCTGAAAAATACCGTGTCGATGCGAACCAGGTAGCAGCCATGCAGGCAAATGTCTGTTCGATTGCTGACGGCGAGGGACTTTGTTATGACCTTGGCGAGACCGAATCTGGAAACACCAAAGATGCTCATAGGTTATTACTTTGGGCTGAGACGATTGGCAAAGGTGACCAACTTCTAGAAGTTATGTATTCCGGATATTTTGAGAAGAAAAAATCTCTTTTTACTCGTAATGCGCTAATCGAGATTGCTTCTGAAGTAGGAATCACGGCTGAACAAGTAAATTCCCTCCTCGATTCATCAGACTTTTCTGAGCAAGTAACTTCAGATCAAAACCTAGCCCGAAGCTATGGCGCATCGGGAGTGCCATTCTTTGTTATTGACAATAAGTATGGAATCTCTGGGGCGCAACCTCAGGAGTTATTCGACCAGACCTTAGCAACAGCGTTAAAAGAGAGCGTGGATGCATGAAAGAGATAGCGGTAGTAACCGGAGCAAGTAGCGGAATTGGAGCTGCAACCGCGAGAGCATTGGCTGCAAGTGGATTTGAGGTAATTGCCGCTGCCCGTAGAACCGATCGCTTAGAAGCGCTTGCTAAAGAGGATCCAAATATAAGAGCAATGAAGCTTGATGTCACAGATCAAGTTAGCGTTGATGAATTAGCAAAAGCATTAGCTGGTAAACCTGTTTCAGTACTAGTAAATAATGCTGGCGGAGCTTTTGATGGAGAATCTGTTTTAAATTCAGATCCAAAAGTTTGGCAAGATACTTTTGAAGTTAATGTGGTTGGAGCAGTTCGCGTAACTAAGGCAATCACTCCAATTATGAAGGCTCATGGCAAGGGGCATATCGTCATCATCTCCTCCACTGCTGGATATATCGCTTATGAAAATGGTGGCAGTTATGTTGCGGCAAAACATGGTGATGTTGCGCTAGCCAGAACACTTCGCCTGGAATTAGCAGGAGATCCAATCCGCGTTACAGAGATTGCCCCTGGAATGGTTAAGACCGATGAGTTTGCTAAGAATCGTTTCGGGGGAGATAGCGATAAGGCAGCAAAGATTTATGAGGGAGTGGCTGAACCGTTAACTGCAGAAGATGTTGCGGAAGCAATTCGCTGGTCTGTAACGCTACCAAGTCATTTCAATATTGATTCAATGACTATCAGGCCGTTAGCTCAAGCAGCACAACATAAGGTTGTACGTAAGTAAGTTAGCGCTTACGCGAAATCTTTAACTTAGCTAAGAATTTTCCATAGATATAAGGAGTGGCTAAGCCAAGTGCTATTCCAACGATTAAATCAGTTGGGTAGTGGATACCTGCAGCCATTCTTCCAATGCCAGAAATTAACGCCATCGCCAAAATAATTATTCCAACATTTCGGTGGAAACCAATTACACAATAGGCGAGAGCAACCGTGAAAACCATATGATGAGAAGGCATCCCGCCATCATTTGCATGATTTAAAAAGTTTTGAACACCATCTGTTACAAATGGCCTTGCTCTGTTTACTGATTTAGAAATTATTTCTGAAAATACCGTTGCAACTCCCACTGGGAATGCAATATTTAAAAGCGAATCGGTAATCATCACTCTGATATTTAAAGGTGATAAGAACGGCTTTGTTGAGTACCGGATTTGATCATAAACAAAGGTCAACAAACCAAGAGCAATTGCAATGTAAACAAAATCATTTGCAATCAACTTAACAAAGGCCTGGTGGTTGATGCCCCAGGTGTTTAGATTGTGGACTAATGAGCTTTCCCAATTCATGGGCAGATTCTCGCAAATTTATTTATGAATCCATAACATTTAGTTATATTTTCGACGAAAAATCCTGCACTATTCCAATGAATAACCTCCGGTGTTAGCCTTCACGGGTGAGTAAGCGCTTCCCAATCTATGATGTCGAACCAGCCGTCTATTTCGGAGATGAATTTCGCGGTGCAAAGGCAGTTGTTAATGAGCGCATCCCAGTTCGTGCAACTGTTACTCGCGAAGGGCACGACGCCCTTGGAGTTCAAGTTGTACTAACTGATCCAAAAGGGCGCGAAGTATCTAGATCACTGATGCGCGAGATCTGGCCAGGATTAGATAGATATGAAGGATTCGTTCGACCAACTGCCATTGGAAATTGGAATTTTCATATTGAAGCTTTCGACGATCCATTTCACACCTGGGAACATGATTGCGGCATAAAGATAAGAGCGGGAATTGATGAAGAGCTTTGCTGCAAGATGGGTATCGATGTTTTTTTCTTTGCAATTGATTCAAACCAATCCACACTTGAATCAAAAGAACGTAAAGAGCTAGAAAAAGCTGTAAAGATTTTGGGCGATACCAAGATGAGCGCACTTGCTAGATTCGAAGCAGCTACTACCGATGAAATTAAAAGTATTTTTTATAAGAACCCTACGCGTCGATATATTGGAAAGAGCG
>CAYPMF010000013.1:0-4034 GCA_964411805.1 uncultured Actinomycetes bacterium
TTAATAAACATTTACTCATTTATATACCTCTCTATTACTTTAATAAATCTCTTAGATGTTATGGAACTCAAAAGCTTCGTCATGAAATCTATTCTTTGGAATTCCAACAGACTTTGCTGCATCGCGAACCGCATCGACTAGCGGAGTTGGACCACAGACATAGACATCGGAATCTTTAAAGGCAGGGATGAATTTTTCAATGTATTTAGGCGTCATTGGATGCTCTTTTCGAGAGCCAATTAAATAGTGAACGCGAGCGCCACGAACCTTTGCGAGTTCATCTAGTTCGCGGCGGAAGACGATGTCCTCTTCGCGAGAGGCACGAAAGATAACGTCAATCTCTTTAGATACATCAAACTCTTCCAAGATAGCGCGGATCGGAGTAATTCCAACGCCGCCACCAATTAACGCAACATGTCCACGTGAAGATCTTGATGCAGTAAATGCGCCATATGGGCCTTCGAAAAATACTCGAGTTCCCTTTTTAATCTTCTTAATAACTGATGATGCATCGCCCAACTCTTTAATTGTGACGCGCATATAGTGATCAGTTGGAGCTGCTGAAAGTGAGTATGGGTGGGAGATAAACCATTGTCCCTTTGTTAAAAATCGCCAACCAAAGAATTGTCCACCTTGTGCGCCTAAGCGATTGAGTTCGCGCCCGCGCATAATTACAGAATAGATACCTGGGCCTTCATGAACAACTTGTTCCACGCGCAATTGATGGCGTAGCGATTTAACAACTGGAATAACAAAACGCCATAGCAATAAAAGAACTGCGGTATAGATATAGAGGAGTTCCCAGAACATTTTATTTAACGGATGACCGATAAACATTGGGCCAGTTAAAACTTGATGCATATATGCAAGTGAGATTGCAAGATATGTATAGAGGTGAATCGTCCACCAAGTTTCATAAGTCATATTCTTACGAACGCGCTTATAGGAAGTGATGCCGGCGGCTGCAAAGAATAAGAAACCAACAAATGCTGGAAGCATCCATGGATAGTTCTTAACCATTCGCCAAAGTTCTACGCCAAGTTTGACGCGATCATTTCCGGCATAACCAAGAATTACCAAGAGAACATGGAAAGAAACTAAATACATCGACCAAGGGCCAAGTTTGCGATGCCAAACTACTAAGCGATCGTGGCCAACTGATTTTTCAACATACGGGATACGTGCAACTAAAACTAAACCAACTAAAGATAGGTAGGCGCCAGTAAGTGCACATATTCGTGAAATGGAAGTGATAATTCCGTAGACAGTGTTCCAATCATGAGAAGTGGTCGTCTCAAGAAAGGTTGCACAAGTTAGGCCAAAGAGAATGCCAGCAACTGTCGATGTAACATCGATTCTGCGTTGAGCTGCGTTAGCCATTGGAGGAGTGAAACATCGCTTCCTGATAATTGATAGGGAAATTCCTACGAGCCAATTGTGTAGTACCTTTTGCCCATGCCTAAATCACGAGTCCGCAAAAAGGCGCACGAGAAGAAGATTCACGCACCGGTCGATGGTCTTGAAGCCTTCGACGCCCCGAAGGAGAGCCCAAAGTGGCTTGCTCCTGTAATGGTTGCAAACTTCATCGTTGGACTTCTATGGATCGTCATCTTCTACATCTCCCAGACTGAGTACCCAATCCCGGGCATCCACGCTTGGAATATGGTCGTGGGCTTCGCCTTTATCGGCGCAGGCTTCTCGCTCGCTACTCGCTGGCGTTAAATCAACTTCCTAAGAATTACACGAGTGTAATTCTCCACATCTGGGGATAACTCTGTGGATAGATAACTAGAAGCCCACTCTCGGGTGGCTCTCAGGTTTCTCCCAGTTAGCGAGAGAATAGTCCTACCTATGAATAGCCTTAAAGAGAAGCCAGAAACTACTGCCAAAAGTACTCAACGCATTCTTGTCGTTGATGATGAGAGCTCAATTTCCGAGCTAATTGCCACCAGCCTTCGCTTCGTTGGCTTTGATGTGAAGACTGCTGCGACAGGATCGCAAGCGCTCGCAATTGCAGAAGAATTTAAACCGCATGCGCTCATCCTCGATGTGATGTTGCCAGATCAAAATGGTTTTGAAGTCTGTCGCCAACTTCGCGCTGAAGGCCATTCTGTTGGCGTTCTATTTTTAACAGCGAAAGATACAACTGAAGACAAGATTCAAGGGCTAACTATTGGTGGCGATGATTATGTAACAAAGCCATTCTCACTTGAAGAGCTTGTAGCTCGCCTACGCGCACTTCTCCGTCGCATCGGCGCGGTTGAAGCTCCAGTTGATGAAGAGAAGATTCGCTTTGCTGATCTTGAATTAGATGAAGCAACGCATGAAGTTCGTCGCGCAGGAAATCTTATTGATCTCTCGCCAACTGAATTTACTTTGCTTCGTTACTTAATGATTAACGCAGATCGCGTTGTATCTAAATCACAAATCCTTGACCACGTTTGGCAATATGACTTCCGTGGCGATGCCGGGATTGTTGAAACCTATGTTTCTTACCTCCGTAAGAAGATCGATATATACGAGCCAGCTCTGATTCACACAGTGCGCGGAGTTGGTTATCGTATGAGAATCGCTCCAACGAAATAAGAACTGGAAAGTTTTAAGAAGATGAAACTCGCTCCCTCTAAGTGGTCGCTTCGCGTTCGCTTGATGTTAGCGACTTTTACCTTGGCATTAATTGCAATTGCTGGTTCTGATTTTGCAGCGCACGTTGCACTTAAGAATTATCTAATTGCGCAATTAGATAGCCAACTTCAAAACGTTGCAGATTCATCAATGATGCGACTTGATCGCGCCGGTATTGATCCTGGAATGGACAATGGCATGGGTGGCGAGGGCGATGACAATCATTCCTTTCGAAGGGTTCGCCCACTTGGTGCAGTTCCAACTGCAACTCAAGTAACACTTCTTGATTTACAAGGAAATGTAATCGGCCAACTTGGTGGTGAAATCTCTAACCATATTACTGCTGAACAATTCTCAAAGTTAACGCCAGCCGAAATCCTTACCCATCAAGGAAAAGCTTTCTCAATTGAAGGAGAGGATCACACTTCACAAAGTCGAGTTGTTGCAAGGTTATTGCCATCAGGGCTTGGCACAGTAATAGTCTCTACAGCCACTGATTCAGTTGATAAGACGCTAAATAAGCTAACTGCGCTATTTATTCTCCTTTCATTAATTATTTTGGCTCTTATTATTTTCGTATCTCGTTTAATTATTGGAATCTCACTGCGTCCGCTCACTCGTATTCAAGATAAGGCGGAAGCGATTGCCGAAGGTGATCTCTCAGTTCGTCTTGATGAAGTTAATCCAAAGACTGAAGTAGGGCGCTTAACGGAAAGTTTGAACACGATGCTAGGTCGCATCGAAGAATCTTTTGATGCGCGCACTAAATCTGAAGGTCGCTTACGTCGCTTTGTTGCTGATGCTTCACATGAACTTCGAACACCACTCACTGCAATTCGCGGCTTTGCTGAACTGCATCGCCAAGGCGCAGTTAGCGGGGAAGAGAAGACCAAAGAGTTAATTGGCCGTATCGAAAAAGAATCAATCCGAATGGGTTCACTTGTTGAAGATTTGTTGATGCTCGCGCGGTTAGATCAAGCGCCGATGTTGCATAAGGATCCTGTTGATCTCTCACATTTAATTAACGAAGCCGTTGAATCTGCAAGAGCTGCGGGCCCAGAACATCCAATTACAGTTCATGTTCCAAGCGATTTATTTGTACTTGGTGACTCCATGCGAATTCATCAAGCAGTTGCAAACTTATTAGCAAACGCTCGAACTCACACTCCAGCTGGAACGAACGTTGCAGTCAATGCTGAGAGTAGCGAAAATGAAATAACTATTAGCGTTTCCGATGACGGTCCAGGCTTGCCTGCGGATGCACAAGAGCGAATCTTTGAAAGATTCTTCCGAGCCGATCCATCTCGTCAACGTAAAAGCGGTGAGGGTAGCGGACTTGGATTAGCAATTGTTGATGCAGTTATGAAAGCACATGGTGGCTCAGTAACTGTTGCATCTGAAGTTGGTAA
>CAYPMF010000013.1:4134-15575 GCA_964411805.1 uncultured Actinomycetes bacterium
AAGAAGCGATCAAGGCGAACATCAACGCTTGATGGTTGGAGCATTGCAGGATCAAATGGTTCGACCTTAACTCGACCGGAATCGAGCTCTTTTTTAATATCGCCATCGCTTAGTAGCACAGGCGCACCCTACAAGATATTGGCTCAAGTACCCTTCTCGGGTGTTTGAGAAACAGCGCCATGAGCTCTATCTAATCCTTGGAGCCTTTCTCTTCGCCGTAAATGGCATCCCAGCGAAGTTGGTTCTCGATTCCACCCTTACATCACTTCGCTTGACCCAAATCAGAACCTTTGGTGGTTTTTTAATTCTATTAATCTGGTTATTAATTCGAGATCCAAAATCTCTTCGCATCACCAGAAAAGAGATTCCATGGCTAATTGCATTTGGCCTTATTGGTTTTGCTGGAGTAAATACCTTCTATTTTCTTTCAATCCATAAGTTAAAGGTAAGTATTGCTTTACTTATTGAATTCACTTCTCCAATCTTTATTGCACTTTACCTTCGCTATATAAAGAAGGTTCGGGTTTCATCTTTGATGTGGTGGGGCCTTGGTATTTCAATAGCGGGCCTAGCGTTACTTGCCCAAGTTTGGGATGGCATGACGCTTGATACCGCCGGAGTTATCTTCGCCTTTATCGATGCACTATGTATGTGTATCTATTTCTTACTTGGTGAGAAGTTAACAAAGACCCATCCAACAATTGTTATGTTGGTTTGGGGAATGGGAATTAGCTCAATCTTCTTCGCAATTATTCAACCGGTTTGGAACTTCCCATTTGATAAGTTAAATGATCCGATCCAAATGCAGGGCGCGCTTGCTGGTCATACATTCCCAGCTTGGGCTTATGTCTTATTTATTATTACAGGAGGAATGGCAATTCCATACTTCTTTGTTATCGCTGGACTTAAAGGTTTGAGTGCATCGATCTCATCTGTGATTGGAATGCTCGAACCAGTATTTGCTGGCATCGTTGCTTGGATCTTGTTAAATGAAGCGTTAAATGGGATTCAATTACTCGGCGGCGCAGTAATACTTATCGGTATCTTCCTTGCCGACCGCGCGCGCTCCAAGGTTTAAGGTAAATTTCAGACATGGAGAATTTCCAAGATTTAATCAAAGCAAACGAAGAGTTTTCTTCTGGCTTTAAATCAACTGGTTTGAGTGGCCAAGCAGTAAAAGGCTTAGCGATTGTTACCTGCATGGATTCTCGTATTGCGCCGCTAACTATTGTTGGAATGAATGTGGGCGATGCAAAGATTCTTCGTAACGCTGGTGCTCGCGTTACCGAAGACGTACTTCGTACTCTTGTACTTGCGACTCACCTACTTGGAGTAAATCGCGTTTTAATTATGCCGCATACTGATTGCCGAATGGCATCTGCGGAAGAGCATGAGATGCACCAACAAATTTTGGAGAAGAGCGGAATTGATACTCGCTCAGTTGAAATCAGAACTGTGCGCGATCAAAAGGCTGCGTTAATTAAAGATATTACAAGAGTTGAGACTTATCCATTACTCGCATCAAATATCAAAGTAATGGGCGCAATTTATGATGTTGAGACCGGAAAATTAAATCCGGTATCTAATTAATTATCTTTAACGTATTCAGTAGCTGAGAAGCTTGATGGCGCAGCCATATCCACGAATCGTGAGAAGTGGAGCTGTGCTGAAACTTGGATGGTGCGAGTAGGTCCGTTACGGTGCTTAGCAACAATAAGATCAGCTTCACCAGAACGATTCTCGGAATACATATCTTCGCGGTGAAGAAGAATTACAACGTCGGCATCCTGTTCGATCGAACCAGATTCACGAAGGTCAGAGAGCATCGGCTTCTTATCTGCGCGTTGTTCAGGTGAACGGTTTAACTGCGAGATTGCGATAACTGGAACATCGAGTTCCTTTGCAAGTAACTTTAAATTACGAGAGAACTCAGAAACTTCTTGTTGGCGGTTTTCTACGCGCTTACCTGATGTCATCAACTGCAAGTAGTCGATGATGATTAACTTCAAATTGTGGCGCTGCTTTAAGCGACGTGCCTTTGCGCGAATCTCCATGAGTGAGAGGTTCGGTGAATCATCAATAAATAGCGGCGCATTTGAAATCTCGCCCATACGTTTTGCAAGGCGGCCCCACTCTTCATCAGTGAGATTTCCAGAGCGAATATTATTTAAACCAACGCGAGCTTCTGCAGAGAGCATACGCATTGTGATTTCAGAGCGAGACATTTCAAGCGAGAAGATAACTGAAGTCTCACCGTTGTGAATCGATGCAGAGCGCGCAATATCCAAACCTAGAGTTGACTTACCAACTGCAGGACGAGCAGCTAGAACAATCATATTTCCAGGGTGGAAACCATTAGTTAAATTATCTAAATCTTTAAATCCTGACTTAACGCCTTCGCCCTTAACGCCGGATGAGATCGCTTCAATTTCATCGAGCGCTTGTGGAAGTAATTCAGAGAGTTGAATGTAATCTTCAGATGTGCGGTGTTCGGTTACTGCATAAATTTCTGATTGAGCAGTATTTACAACTTCATCAACATCGCCCTCTTTTGAATAACCGAGTTGAACAATCTTTGTGCCAGCTTCAACTAAGCGACGCATAACTGCATGATCGCGAACGATACGTGCGTAGTAACCAGCGTTTGCAGCAGTTGGAACAGATGAGATTAGAGTGTGGAGATAAGGCGCGCCTCCAGCTCGTGCAATATCACCGCGCTTCGTTAACTCAGATGCAACAGTTACGGGATCTGCTGGTTCACCGCGTCCATATAAATCAAGAATTGCATCGTAAATAAGTTCATGCGCTGGACGATAGAAGTCGCGATCTTTAATAATTTCAACAACATCGGCAATTGCATCTTTACTTAATAACATTCCACCGAGTACGCCTTGTTCGGCAACTAAATCTTGTGGTGGTGTGCGTTCAAATTGAAGTTCAGGGTTGGGATTACCTCTCCCGTTACCTGGAAACTCCGCAATACTCATGGTCGAATTCTCTATCCCGCCACCGACAGCGGTTGATTACCTGTGGAGTTGTGCGTGGATTAAGCGCGGATCGCTGGGGAAAGTTTGGGGATAGTTGTGGATAGGCCGTGGATAACTCGGTCTTTATGCGGACATTACGCGGAGAAATCTGTGGATTAAAGTATTTTTAATAATCTCAATATTTGAAATAGCAATAAACTGCAATAAATAAGGGCCCCAGTTGGGGCCCTTTGAATTAATTAAGTATTAGAGAGCTTCAACAGTTACAGAGATATTCGCTACCACTGAATTGTGTAGTGAGATCTTGCCTGGGTATCTTCCAACTAACTTAATGTGCTTACCCATCTTGATGCGATGACGATCAACATCAAGACCTGTAGCAGCCTTAATTACTTGTGCGATGTCCTTATCGGTTACTGAACCAAATAGGTGTCCAGTGTCGCCAACCTTTGCCTTAACAACAAGGTTTGCGCCTTCCAGCTTCGCTTTGATTTCGCGAGCATGATCAAGGTCGCGGACCTTGCGCGCTTCGCGTGAACGACGGATGCCTTCAATCTGCTTCTCGCCACCAGTTGACCAAGCAATTGCCTTGCCATTTGGAAGAAGGAAGTTACGTGCGTAACCATCCTTAACAGTTACAACATCGCCTGCATGGCCAAGGCCATTTACTTCGTGAGTAAGAATTAGTTTCATTGTTACTCCTTATCGAGCTGTTGATGTGTAAGGCAGAAGTGCCATCTCGCGGCTGTTCTTAACCGCTGCAGCAATCTGACGTTGGTGTTGTGTGCAAGCACCAGTTACGCGACGAGCACGAATCTTGCCGCGATCAGAGATGTACTTGCGAAGAAGATTGATGTCCTTGTAATCAATGTAAGAGATCTTGTCTCTGCAGAATGAACATGGCTTCTTCTTAAACTTCTTAAGCGCCGCAGCCGACATCTTTGAGACCTTTGGCTTTGGCTTAAGGGTTCTGTTATTTCTTGCTCCCACTTTGGTGCTCCTTTACTTTCTTTTAACGGTGCCCTAGTTAATTAACTAGGAGTGGTTGGTTAATAATTATTTAGAACGGTGGTTGATCGTCGGAACCAGCTGATGACCAGCCGCCTCCAACAGGTGCAGCAGACCAAGGATCTTCTGCAGTAGCTGAATCTGATGAACCAGCAGAGAAGTTATTTCCGCCAGCTGCGCGAGTTGTCTTAGTGACCTTCGCAGTTGCGTTACGGAGTGATGGACCAACTTCGTCTACTTCAACTTCAAACACAGTGCGCTTCTCGCCCTCTTTAGTTTCGTAAGAGCGTTGCTTTAAACGACCAGAAACAATTACGCGCATTCCGCGAGTAAGTGACTCCGCTACATTCTCTGCAGCTTGTCGCCAAATTTGGCAATTTAAAAAGAGGCTGTCGCCATCTTTCCATTCATTTGTGTTCTTATCTAAGTAACGTGGTGTTGATGCGACCGTGAACTTTGCAACCGCAGCACCAGATGGTGTGAAGCGAAGTTCAGGATCGTTAACAAGATTTCCAATCATTGTTAGGTTGGTATCTCCTGCTGCCATATCTCTCTCTTTTCTCTATTCTCTACTTTTCGTGGCTATCTATCGATTTAGTTATTCAGGACGAACGACTTTTGTACGAAGTACAGATTCGTTCAAGTTAAGTTGGCGGTCAAGTTCTTTGATTGCCTCTGGACCACAGTGCATATCTACAACTGCGTAGATACCTTCAGCCTTCTTATTGATTTCAAAAGTCATGCGACGACGACCCCAGACATCTAACTTGTCTACGGTGCCACCACTGTCTTTGATGATCTTGAGATATGTCTCAAGGCTTGGTGTGACTGTGCGTTCTTCTAGGTCAGGATCAAGAATGACCATGAGTTCATAATGACGCATGCGTTAACCCCACCTCCTCTGGACTAAAACGGTCGCGGACGTTCCGCGACAGGAGGGTTACATGTCCTCCCGATGGATTGCCATCTGGAGGGAGGCTAAGGGTATTAGCCGACGAGATAAAGAGGAAATCAGGCAGATTGTGGAAGCAAGAGCCTTGTGGAATCGGACTTTTCCGCACGAATTACGCGGGAGGCGAAGTAGGCAAGGCCGGCGATTCGAATAAGAACCGCAACTGCATACTGGCGATCTGAGATTCCAAACCTGGCTCCAGATACAACAGCAAGGTGTTCCCAAATTGCTAGGTGATAAATAAGTTCAGTTAACTGCCAGATTAAGAAAGATTTAATTTGTGATTTATTTTTAATCGCAAGAACCGCAAGTGGCGTCAACCAGAGAATGTATTGCGGTGAATAAACCTTTGAGGCCGTTACAAATAGCGCAACAATTAGAAAGGCGCTCGCAGCTAGCGAGCTCTTATTTTTTAAATAATAGATAACGTATATAACTGCGCCGATTAGGAAAGTTAATAGCGAGAAGTAATTAAGTAATTTGGTATTTAAGCCAAAAATACTTAGCGCATGCCAGATTGACCCCCAGTCCGTGCCGCGCTCTAGATTTAATTTATAAAAGCGCCACCAACCTTGTGGGGTCGTAATTGCAAATGGAATATTTATCACAATCCAAGAACCAAGCGCAATAAAATTAAATCTAATTAGCTCTCTTCTGTTCTTAATTAGAATTAGCGAAGCAGGCAAAATTAAAACAATTGGAAAGAATTTTGTTGCAATTGAAACTCCAAGTGCGAGAGCTGATTTGTCGTAAAGCTTTTGATCAAACCAATAAATCGAAAGAAGTGCTGGCAGGACCGCCCACATATCCCAATTAATAAATAGTGAGCCTATTACTGCTGGAGCGAGTGGCGCTAAATACCAATACTCTGGCGACATCTTCTTTAATAGAACCACAACAAATATAAAGAGAATAAAGATAAGAAGAGCATTTACATCAAAGTAATTTCGATATTGCTTAAAGTCGTGGTTGACCGCAAAAGATGTCACCCACATAACCATTGCAACGCCTGGCGGATATTCAACTGCATTAGCCGCATCTTTATACGGCCAATCATGAGTATTCATCTTGCGATCTAATAAAAGTGCTGGAAGGTCTGAATAACAAGCATGAACATAAACACCAGATCCGCCCCAGCCAGAATTGCGACAATGATCAAACTTTGCAAAAGAAAGAAGCCCAGCGATTAAGGCTATTAATAGAGCGCTCTTAGTCGCTAAGCGCATTACTTCTTCTTAGCGGTTGGTGATTTTGAAACTGTGTATTTAGGAATTGGTTTCTTAGTAGTTGGCGTTGCAGAGACTGCAAGTGATGGATCCAAGGTTGGAATCGCATCGGCATATGAAACTGAATCTGTTCCACCAATATGTGCTGGTGCGGGGAATTCTTGAACGTCATCGCCCTTTTGAGCTGCGCGCGTGTAGTAATTCCAAATTCTTGCTGGGAATGATCCACCTGTTACAGAATTCAAACCACCAATTCCATTTAGCGTTTGGGTTGCATCATCTCGAAACATTGCAACCGATGTTGCAAGTTGAGGCGTGTAGCCATTGAACCAAGCTGAAGCGTTATCAGTTGTAGTTCCAGTCTTTCCAGCAGTTGGACGACCAAGTCCAGATGCGGCAGCCGCGCCAGTTCCATATTGCGTAACTTGTTCAAGTGCGTAATCAGTATCGGCCATTACATCTGCGCTAAATACTTGATTGGTTGATTGGGTAGCTTGATACATCAAATTTCCTGATGGCCCCGTAACTTCTTTGATCATATATGGCTTTGCATATAAACCATTTGCCGCAATAGTTGCATAAGCGTTTGCCATATCAATTACATGTGGCGATGCAACGCCTAGTGAGATTGAAGGTGTTGGCATTAACGCAACAGAGGTTGGAATACCTGCGCGACGAATTACATCAACAACTTTATCTGGTCCTGCCTTCATGCCTAGCGGTACATAAATTGTGTTGATTGAATGCGCAGTTGCAAATAACAAATCAACTTTTCCAAATTGTTCATTACCGTAATTAAATACTGGATATGGCTTTCCTACATCGTCAAAGACTTTAGGTGAGTGGCCATCCCAAGTTGATGAGAGTGGAATGCCCGCTTCCAGTGCTGCAATTAGCGCGAAAGGTTTAAATGATGAACCAGCCTGCGTAATTCCCTGCGTTGCACTATTTAATTGTGATGCTAAATAATCACGGCCGCCATACATTGCAACAACTTCACCAGTACCAGGACGAATTGAAACTAATCCAATTCTTAAGTTTGCTGGCGCTGCCTTTGGAGTGCCTTTATCTACTGCATCGACTGCAGCCTCTTGGTTCTTCTTCTCAAGCGTTGTCTTAATTACATAACCGCCGGTTTGTAATTGATCTTCCGTAAAGCCAAACTTTTGAACTTCGTGAACTGCCCAAGAGATTACATATCCCTTAGGTCCAGCTAGGTCGCCAGATTTAACTCGTGGTTTTAATTCAGGGAATTTAGCTTTTGCCGCTTTATCTTTAGTTAACCAACCTTCAGAAACCATTCCATCTAAAACATATTGCCAGCGACCTTGTAAGCGCTTCATATTGTTGCCACCATAAGAAGGGTCGTAATAACCAGGAGAGCGAAGAATCGAAGCAAGAACCGCTGCTTGTGAAACTGATAGTTCGTTAACGGTGCGACCGAAATAAACTTCTGATGCAGTTTCAACTCCATATGAACCGCGACCAAACCAGATTGTATTTAAGTAATTTTCAAGGATTTGATCCTTGGACATTTGGTTGCCAAGTTTTATAGCAATAACTAACTCTTTAATTTTACGAATTACATTTCGATCTTGAGTTAAGAATGCCGTCTTGGCATATTGTTGAGTAATTGTGGAACCGCCTTGCAGTGAACCACCCTTTAAATTATTAAATAGCGCGCGCAAAATGCCGGTTGGCGAAATCGCAGATTCGGTATAAAAGTTGCGATCCTCAGCTGCAAGAACTGCATGGCGAACATTTATTGGAATAGCAGCAAGTTTAAGAATTTTGCGGTTTTCTGAACCGATGCGACCAATCTCAGAACCATCGGCATATTGAATGATGGTTGATTGGCTATTAACAAATTTATTTGGATCTGGGATTCCAACCGTGAAATATGCAAAGGCAAATACAAGAACGCCAACGATAAAGCCAATGCCGGCGGTGAAGATGCCGTAGCGAATTATTTTCTGGCGTAAATCCACGGTTAAGGTTACCGCCCCTTCATTTCACGAAGCTTCTCGGCATGAAGTTGCCATGACTTTGCTTTGTTTTTTCCTGTCTTTGGCTCAACTAGTACAAAATCTTCATCTTCAAGCGTCGCTTGGCGACGGGGTGGTTTACGAACTTTGCCATCACCCAATAAGAATGAATAAACCAGATGATTCCAACCGCACTCCATACAAACTTCAACGGTGTAAACGCGGAATTCACCGAATTCATTTTCCATCTCTTCTAATTCTTTAATGGACTTGATGCGTCCTGAGTATTGACCTAGTTGATCGCCGAATACATATCGAAGTTCACGCAATTTATGTTTGCGACAAACTGGACAATCGCGATTAGTCATTTCACCGTGATGTTGCGCGGCTCGCTTTAGATACGGATCTATATTGGTTGCATCAAGCGCCGAGTGCATCCCCTTCATAAGAGATTGCAAAGTTGCGCGACGGTCGAGCGCATAATCGATTTCATCGCGCTTTGACCACATAAGGAGAAGGATATTCGAGGCGAATTGATTACGCTTTCCGAGTGAGATTACCGCGCTGGCCGATTCATAAAGGCTCTGCCTTTCCTAAATTGTTATCGGTGCGCTGGATTGGTCAGATTAGCGATGGGATATTTCAATCTGCACTTGCATCATTTGTTTTATTCTCACCAGAACGGCAACCAAATGCAGTTGCCGCAGCGGCCGCCTTTAGCGTTGTATTACTTCCATATTCAGTAGTTGGTCCATATGTTGGCGTATTACTCGATCGCTTTAGTCGCTCGCGCGTAGTTGCAGTAGCTAATTTATTAAGAGCGCTTGATTTAATAATTATTGCGCTGCTGATTAATAGTGGTTCGACTGGAATTACCTTAACTTTATTTGTTCTAATTGCATTTGGAATTAATCGTTTAATTCTTGCCGGTCTATCTGCTGGTCTGCCGTTAGTCGTAAGTAAAGATGAGCTAATAACATCAAATGCACTTGCAGTTACCGGTGGAACTATTGGGGTTGTAATCGGTGGTGGCATTGGAATTGGCGTAAAGAGTTTGCTTGATCAAAACCACGCTTCAGATATCTCAGATGCGCTTTTAATTTCAATTGCTTGCTTTGCCTATTTAATTGCAAGCGCGCTAACTATTCGATTGGGCAAAACTGGAATAGGCCCCCTTGCTCATGAAACAACTCAAGAGATTCGTGGCTTTAAAGAGATGGCAGAAGGATTTAAATTTCTGCGCAGCCATAACGATGCTTTGCGCGGAATCTTTGCAACTGCAATCCAACGTGGCGGTTTAACTGCGCTAACTTTGATGGCGCTTCTATTAGAAAGAAATACATTTAATCAAAGTAGTAATCCAGATGCAGGGCTTCGTGGCTTTGCATTCACACTTGCTATTGCAGGCATCGGAGTTGGGGTGGGCGCTTTCTTAAGTCCACTTGGAGTTTTAAAATTTGGCCGTCATTTCTGGATTAAATTATCTATGGCGGGTTCAATTCCGTTCTTATTATTGATGTCGGTAATTCAAAATCAGATTTTGCTTGCTATTGCAGCCTTCTTTGTTGCGGCATTTGGTCAAAGCGTCAAGGTAAGTAATGACGCGCTCGTTCAATCAAAGATCAGCGATATTTATCGCGGCAGAGTATTTGCTTTTTATGATGTAGCAGTCAATGGCGCAATTGTTTCTGGGGCAGTGGTTGCTGCGCTTTTATTGCCAACTAGTGGAAAGTCTTCGCTGCTTCCAATATTAATTTCGTTGCTTTATTTATTAACGAATGTAACTTTGTTAAAGCGCTCTAGCTTTTCTGGCCATTCTGACGCCACCAATTAATTAACTCTTCCT
The DNA here is from genome assembly GCA_964411805.1 of uncultured Actinomycetes bacterium. Taxonomy (GTDB): domain Bacteria; phylum Actinomycetota; class Actinomycetes; order Nanopelagicales; family Nanopelagicaceae; genus AAA044-D11. The sequence goes on from CAYPMF010000013.1 coordinate 14,139, forward strand.
TAGCTTTCGCTTCACCAAGTGGCCCGTGTTCTAGCCGTAATTCAAGTAAAAAGTCGTAGGCCTGGCCAACTATTGGGGATGGTTTAATTTCAAGAATTTCCATAATCTCTTTGCCATCTAAGTCGGGGCGAATTGCATCCAACTCTTCTTGGGCTTGCAGTTGGGCAATGCGTTCTTCAAGTGAATCGTAAGTTGCAGCTAAATTCGCAGCTTTCTTGGCATTTCTTGTTGTGCAATCTGCACGTGTTAAGACATGTAGATGAGTAAGTAAATCTCCGGCATCTCTTACATATCGGCGCACTGCGGAATCTGTCCACTCACCATTTCCATACCCATGGAATCGAAGATGTAAAAATACTAATTTGGAAACTTCATTAATGATCTCATTACTAAAGCGGAGCGCTTTAAGGCGTTCTTTAGCCATCTTTGATCCAACAACTTCATGGTGATGAAATGAAACTCCACCGCCTGGAATTAATTCACGAGTCTTTGGTTTGCCGATGTCATGTAAAAGTGCTGCAAGGCGAATAATTAAATTTGGCCCGCCAAGTCGATGTTCCAGGGCAATTGCTTGCTCTAGAACTTTTAAAGTGTGCTCGTAAACATCTTTGTGATGATGATGTTCATCAACTTCAAGTTTTAACTTTGGAAGTTCTGGGAGGACTTGATCGGCAAGACCGGTTTCCACCATAAGTGTTAAGCCAACTCTTGGAGCGGCTCCCATAATTAATTTACTTAATTCATCATGCACGCGCTCAGCAGAAATGATTTCCATTCGCGAAGAAAGCTTTGTAATTGCAGAAATAATCGCGGGGTCAACTGAGAATTCTAGTTGTGAAGAGAATCGGGCAGCGCGCATCATGCGAAGCGGATCTTCAGTAAATAGATCTTCTGCATCTATTGGGGTGCGAAGAACTTTTTTTGCAAGATCGGTAACGCCATCAAATAAATCAATAAACTTTGGGGTTGGCGTGGTTAGCTCTATTGCCATTGCATTAACGGTGAAATCTCGACGAGATAAATCCATTTCAATTTCAGTTCCAAATTCAACGATTGGTTTGCGACTAGTTGGGTCGTACTTCTCGCGACGATAAGTTGTAATTTCTACTGTTACATCTCCGCGCTGCGCAGCGATAGTTCCGAAATCTCTTCCGGTTTCCCAGAGCGCATCGCCCCAATTTTTTAATATCTCTTTACTTTGATCTGGGTGCGCAGATGTTGTGAAATCTAAATCGTTTCCAAGTCTTCCTAAAATTGCATCGCGAACGCTTCCGCCAACTAGGGCTAATTTGAATCCGCCATCGCCAAAGAGTTTGCCCAACTCCAGTGCCTCCGCAGGCAAGGCTGCGATTGCAAGCGAGGTTGCAATCTCATTCGGATTCTTCATAGAAAGCAAGGTTAGACGAGTACCCTTCATCTATGACCACGGCACCTGGT
>CAYPMF010000014.1:0-15324 GCA_964411805.1 uncultured Actinomycetes bacterium
TGCACCAACTGCTATTAAATGGGGGCGCGACAATCGCACCTGCGCACTTCGCTTAGTGGGACAAGGTCAATCACTTAGAGTTGAAAACCGAGTCCCAGGTGGCGATGTAAATCCATATTTAGCGGTTGCGGGCATGGTTGCTGCAGGTTTGAGTGGAATTGAAGAGAAATTAGAACTTGAACCAATTTTCCAAGGAAATGCATATGCGCTAGAAACAGATAGAGTGCCAACATCACTTCAAGAGGCGCGTGATCTTTGGGCGAATAGCGCTTGGGTTCGCGATACATTTGGCGCCGATGTTCAAAAACATTACACACATATGGCAGACACAGAGTTGGATGCTTTTGGTAGAGCGGTCACTGATTGGGAACGCTTCCGTAGCTTCGAAAGAATGTAACTATTAAATGAGCACTTTTACAGTAATAAATCCAACTACTGCTGCCCCGGTTGAAGATGTAGCACTTGCAGATTTAACAACTACAGATGCAGTAATTGATAAAGCGTCCAAAGCATTTGAATCCTGGAGAAATGTAACTCCTGGCGATCGCGCAAAAATACTACGAAAGTTTGCCGCGGTAATTGATTCCCATATCGAAGAACTTGCTCAACTAGAGGTTTTAAATTCTGGCCACACAATCGGAAATGCACGTTGGGAGGCCGGCAATGTTCGCGATGTGCTCAATTATTACAGTGCGGCGCCGGAACGACTTTTCGGTCGCCAAATTCCAGTTCCAAATGGCATTGATATTACTTTTAAAGAACCACTTGGCGTTATTGGCGTAATTGTCCCTTGGAATTTTCCGATGCCAATTGCAGGTTGGGGTTTTGCGCCAGCTCTTGCAGCTGGAAATACAGTTGTACTTAAGCCTGCTGAAGTTACTCCCCTAACAGCAATTCGAATTGGTGAGCTAGCTCTTGAAGCCGGGATTCCAGAGGGAGTCTTTAATGTAATTGCTGGCAAAGGCTCAATTGTTGGAGAAAGATTTGTTACAAATCCAAAGGTAAGAAAGATTGTCTTTACTGGTTCCACTGAAGTTGGAAAGCACATCATGCGTGGATGTGCTGATCAAGTAAAGCGCGTAACTCTTGAACTTGGTGGAAAGAGCGCGAATATCATTTTCGCTGATGCAGATATTGAAAAGGCAGCAGCAGGTGCACCTGGAGCTGTGTTTGATAATGCCGGTCAAGATTGCTGTGCTAGATCACGTTTATTAGTTCAAAAGTCTGTATATGAGAAATTTATGAGCCACTTTGAAAAAGCGGTTAAGAATTTTAAAGTTGAAAATCCCGCAAATGAGAGCGCTGAAATGGGGCCACTTATTTCTGCCTCGCACTTAGCTCGAGTTAAAGAATATGTGCCAGATGGTTCTGCCGTTGCATTCCAAGGAGTTAAACCAGAGGGACCTGGCTTTTGGTTTGCACCAACTGTTCTTGAAGTAAAAGATGTAAATGAGAGAACATATCGGGAAGAGATATTCGGTCCAGTTGTTTCAGTAATTACATTTGAAGATGAAGCAGATGCGATTCGAATTGCTAACGACTCAGAGTTTGGCCTATCTGGATCAATCTGGTCACGCGATATCGGTCGAGCCGTTCGTGTATCTCGTGCGGTTGAGGCAGGAAATCTTTCGGTTAATTCCAATTCATCTGTTAGATATTGGACTCCATTTGGAGGTTATAAGCAATCTGGATTAGGCCGAGAGTTAGGACCTGATGCCCTTGATGCCTTTACTGAAACTAAAAACGTCTTCTTCGATACCAACTGATTGATATGTGTCGCTTACTAGGTTTCGTTTCAAATGATGAGCACACTATTTCAGAAATAGCAGGTGCCAATTTTGAAACCTTCTCAGCACTTTCTGCAAAACATGGAGATGGTTGGGGCATTGCTTCCATTGATAACCATAGCCACACCAATTTAATTGTTGAACCTACACGTGCGAAGGAATCAGCAAAGTTTGCAGAAGTAACATCATCACTTAAAAGTGATGGTGCACTTCTCCACCTTCGTTGGGCAACACAAGGTCTTCAAGTAAATGAAGGAAATAGCCACCCATTTACCTTTGGCGATATCTCATTTATGCATAACGGCGATATAAAGCCAGCGTCATCACTAGACCCATATGTAGACCCAGAATTAAAAGGCGCTATGCGCGGTGACACCGATAGTGAGCGATATTTCTACAGCATTATTAGTGCGAGTAAAAAGAGTAATTTAATTGAAGGTGCGCTTGAAACGGTTAGAAAGATTAGAGAGAAACTTTTCTATTCGAGTATTAATGCAATGTTGCTTACGCCTGATAAATACATAGTTATTAGCGAACATAACAATGACCGGATACCAGAGGGTGAGGGTGCGGATTATTACGAGCTCTACTACCGAAAAGATGCAAAGGGAATTTTGGTTTCCTCAACGGGCTGGGATCAGAGTGGTTGGACACTTATTCCAAATCACAGCATGGCGGTTATTGATCGCAAGAGTCTGGCGGTTGAAGTTATCTCGCTTTAGGTAGAGTATTCCCACATCTAAAGAATCGGAGAGTTTCTTGGATATCCGTATCCTCACGCGCGACCTAACACCATTTGAGCACCTGGTTGCTGAATATCTCTGTGAAGGTAAATCTAATGCTGCTATTGCTCGAATAACTGCGCACACTGAGAAAGTTGTTGAAAATACTGTTTCAAGAATGGCGCGTGCATTTGGTATTAAATCTGATGGCGATACAAATATTAGAGTTTTGCTAGCACTCGCCTATCGCACTCACTTTGGCGATCATGCTTTTGAAAAACTTGGCGTTCCATGTCAACACTTAGAGGTTGGGCCTGATGGTCGCAGCTTCTGTAATCGACATATTGATTGATTCTGTCATTTAAATTCGTGACCCACATCTAAGGGCTAACACTCAAGACTTCACCAAAGGGGCTACCCCTCACCTTTTCTCAACTATCAAAATCTATTAGTGCCAAAGTATGGGCAGACGAAAAAACATTTCGTTAGTACCTATAACCGGGGAGAAAAAAATGAACAGAAAGACCTTCGACAAGATCGCTAGCGTTATTGGTTTAATGCTTGCTGTTATCTTGATAGCCGCTGGTGCAATGTTGCAATGGGGCGGAAATTTTGCAAATAAGAATGTTAAAGAACAATTAGTTTCACAAAAGGTAACTTTTCCAACAACTGATTCTGGTAGCTTTAAAGCACTTCCAGCTGATGCTCAAAAGGCAATGGCTAAATATGCTGGTCAAGAGATGACTACTGGCGATCAAGCAGCAACATTTGCTAACCACTACATCTGGGTGCATATGCAAGGTATTGCAGGTGGAAAAGTTTATGAAGAAGTTTCAGGTGAATACATGGCAGCAAGTGCACAGGCAAAGGCAGCACCAAACGATGCCGCACTTGCAGGAAAAGTTGCAATGTTAGGTGGACAACGCCAAGCGCTGTTCATGGGTGAAACACTTCGTGGCATGCTTCTTAATGCTTATGCATTCGGAACTCTTGGAAAGATTGCGATGACAGCTTCATATGTAATGTTCATTGGTGGAGTCCTCTTCCTAATCCTTGCTTTGCTTGGATTTGCACACCTTCGTAGAGCTGCAACAGATTCAGTAATCTAAGCCTCATCTCTCCGTGAGGAGAAAGGCCCGGCGCTAGCCGGGCCTTTCTTTTTTTATCGCTAATATCTCCTTATGTTTGTAGTTCCAACTCGGATTTGGGAATATGTAGTAACTGCGATTCTTATTATTTTGGCACCTGGTCCAACTGTTCTGTTTGTGATCGCCAGAGCAATTTCTTGGGGTCGTGCCGCAGCAGTTGCATCGGTATTAGGAAATAACGTTGCATCCTTTATCGTTTCGCTACTTATCGCACTTGGACTTGGACCAATTTTGCAGAGTTCAACGATTGCCTTTGTTAGTGTTCAAGTTGCGGGTGGTCTCTACTTAATTTATTTAGGCATTCAAGCAATCCGCCATAGCGAGATTCATGCTGGAGATATGACAAATGTTATTGGTTCTAAACCAACATTCTTTCAATCAGCAAAAGATGGTTTTATTGTTGGCGCTCTTAATCCAAAAGTTTGGGTCTTTATGGCGGCGATCTTGCCGCAATTCGTAGATCGTGAAGCGGGCCATGTAACTTCACAATTAATATTGATGGGAGCAATATTTGCTGGATTGGCGTTCTGCTCTGATACAACATGGGGAATCATCGCTGGCACTATCCGTAAATGGTTAGCCACTGAGACAAAACGTTTGGTGCGCATGCGCGTAACCGGTGGCGTTGTAATGATTCTCTTAGGCATTTTCACCCTTTGGACGGCGGTTCGCCACCACTAAACGGGAAGATGTCGCCGCTCTTTGGCAGAATCCGACCATCATGATTCAACTTTCTGAGAGCGCACGCGCATTTATTAGTCCTAGTGATTTAACTTTTTCATGGGATGGCTGTCATCGCTGTTTATGGCTTTATTACAAGCACCAAGTTAAGGCTCCCCTCTTTATGCCACTTGTAAAAGAGTTTGCGGATATGCAAGAGATTAATTGTGTAAATAAGAGCTCGGCCGACCTTCATCCTGATATGCCTGAAGGAAGAGCGATTGACCGCGGTGGCTGGGTTGTTTCTAAACCAATTGAAGTTAATGGCGAAGCTACTCCATTTGCGATTAGAGGAAAGTATGACTTACTTATGGAATTCCCTGATGGAACTCATGGAATCGTAGATTGTAAATTCCAGGCGCGCGATAACGACAAGAGTGGCTTTTATTCCGCGCAACTAGAAGCCTATGCATTTGCGCTAGAACATCCTGCAAAAGGTGAGCCAAAAACAATCTCTCACATCGGACTACTAGTTTGGTCGCCGGTTAAAATTCGAGGCAATTCATCAGGAAACTTTGGAATGGAATTGAAGTGCAGTTGGTTTCCAGCGAAGCGCGACCCAAAGGCTCTCCAGGATCGATTGAGTGAATTTATTCTTAAAGTAACAGGTGAGATTCCGCCTTCAAAAGAGAATTGCGATCAATGCGCTTATGTTGCAAATCGTGAAGGAATTATCCGCGCTCTTTAATCTTTCTTCTTTGGAGCTCTCTTTGCGCTCTTTCGAACTTCTCGCTTCTCAGCAAGTTCATTTTTAACGGCTTCTCTGCGAGCTTTTGCAATAGCTAGCTTCGCTTCTGAGGCATAAATATCAACGTACTCTTGGCCAGATAGCTCTTGAATTTTCTTCATAATTTCATCAGTTATTGAACGAAGAAGTGGAATATCGTTAACATCGCCAGTAAATGTCATTGGCTCACCAAATCTCATTTCAACTTGCATAACCTTTGGCACAACTTGGCCGGTTGGTTGAATCTCAGCGGTATTTAACATTGCAACTGGGATTACTGGAGCGCCAGATTCCAGGGCCATACGTGCGATTCCAGTTCTACCCTTATAAAGCTTTCCATCTGGCGAACGTGTGCCTTCAGGATAGATTCCTATGCAAGCGCCTTCAGATAAAAGTTTTAGACCAGTTAAAAGGGCTGCTTCACTACGTCGACCACCGGAACGATCAACTGGAACTTGGCCTAAAGATTTGAAGGTCATCTTCTTAACAAAACCCTTAACGCCAGGTGATGTGAAATATTCGCTCTTTGCTAAGAATGTAACTTTGCGCGGAACTACTAGCGGCATAAAAACTGAGTCGCTAAATGAAAGATGATTAGAAGCGATGATCGCTTTTCCAGTTAGTGGAACATGGCGAAGCCCGGAAACTTTTGGTCGAAATAATCCAACAAGAATTGGAATTAGAAATGATTTGAGGGCTTGATAAACCATAGGAGGAGGATTTTAACGCTAAATCTGGTTATCTAGCGAGGTCCGCGGCTCCAACGAGACCAGCATCATTTAATAATTGCGCTGCAACAATCCTCGGATGAGGGTGTTGGCCTCTAAATGGCATATATCTATCCATCGCAGCTCTTGCCGGATCCAGAATCAAATCCCCAGCTTCTACTGCGCCGCCACCAATCACAACTAAAGAAGGATCAAGAATTGATGCAAGAGTTGCAACGCCAGCACCAATCCAATCTCCGGTAATTGCTAGCGCTTGCTTTGCAATTAAATCTCCTGAAATTGCAGCTTCAGTAATATGTTTTCCAATTAATCCTTGGAAAGTTCCATCACCTCTTGCTAATAATTCTTTAGCAGAATTTGGATTTTCTTCTATTAATTTTTTCGCGTGAAGCATTAGCCCACTGCCAGATGCATACCTTTCAAAGCATCCTTCAATTCCACACCCACAAAGAATTCCATTTGGAACAACTCGCATATGGCCAAACTCTGCGCCAGTTCCATTTGCTCCGCGGTATAGCTCGCCATCTATTACTAAGCCACCGCCAAGTCCAGTACCTATCGTCAAGATAATTACATGGCTCTCACCTTGGCCAGCGCCAAATCGATACTCAGCCCACGCGGCAGCATTTGCATCATTTTCAACAAAGATTTCAAAGTTCAATAAATTAAATAGATCGTTACGTAAATTAAATTCATCCCAATCTTTTATATTTGGAATTCCAAGAACTGTTTGGCGATCTGAAGATACAAATCCAGGTACTGCAACTCCAGCGCGATTTAAATTAAATTCATCGGCTAGTTCCTTAATTACACCTGCGATTGCTTTTGTAACAGCGGCGCCACCCTCTTTTGGAGTATCGACTCGAATGCTTTTGAGAATCTTCCCAAATTCGTCGACCACGCCGCCGAGGACCTTTGTTCCTCCGACATCCACGCCAATGCTGAGCGACATGTGCATAGGTTACCTGCTCTAGCCTGTAGCAAAAGTTGCACTGCTCGGGCTAGCGTTGCGCTATGGAGCAATTCTCAGTACCGCCACTTGTCCCGTTGGCTACTTCGGGAAATTTAAATCAATTGGTAACTGATCGATTAAAAACAGAACCGAATCGAGTAATACTCTCAAGGCCAATCGGTGATTCTTGGCATCCAGTAACAGCTCGCGAATTTGAAGAAGAGGTTCGCGCTACAGCTAAAGGTCTAGTTGCTGCCGGAATTCAAATTGGTGATCGCATTGGACTAATGGCGAGAACAAGATATGAATGGACTGTTTTAGATTTTGCAATCTGGTCTGCCGGCGCAGTATCTGTGCCTATCTATGAAACTTCAAGTACTGAGCAAATTAATTGGATTCTCTCTGATTCCGGAGCATCTGCTCTTATTGTTGAAACTCCGCAAAATAAAGAGGTTGCTACTCCGGGTTTAACGCCAAATATTCACTCGGTTTGGACAATTACTGAAGGCGCGATGACGCATTTGCTTGAGGGCGGGAAAGACATTTCAGATCAAGAGATCGAAATTAGAAGAAGTGCTGCAAATCCGGATTCGCTGGCTACTCTTATTTACACTTCCGGAACTACTGGTAACCCTAAAGGCGTTCATTTAACTCATGGAAACTTTCTATTTGAATGTGGAAATGTGGTTCAAGGTGCGAGCGATCTATTTTTAAAGGAAGGTGGATCAACCCTTCTCTTTCTCCCAATTGCCCATGTCTTTGGACGAATGGTGGAAGTTGGTGCAATTACTGCTGGACTTCATCTTGCCCATTGTGGCGATATAACTCGGCTGCCAAAAGATTTAGGTACTTTCAAGCCAACATTCGTTCTCGCTGTCCCTAGAATCTTTGAAAAGATTTATAACGGAGCAGAAGCGAAAGCCGAAGCTGGTGGAAAAGGAAAAGTCTTTAAGAAAGCATCCGATGTAGCAATTGCATATAGCAAAGCGATGGATGCGAAGAGCGTTTCTCCGATTCTTAAGTTACAACATACTCTCTTTGATAAGTTGGTTTACACAAAGATTCGACATGCTATGGGTGGAAGAGTAGAAGCTGCAATTAGTGGAGGTGCTCCCCTAGGTATACGACTTGGACATTTCTTCAGAGGTATCGGAGTAAATATTCTCGAAGGTTATGGATTAACCGAAACAACAGCAGGTGCCACTCTAAATTTAACTTGGGCACAGAAAGTTGGGTCAGTTGGTAGACCACTTCCTGGTACAACAATCAAGATTGCAGATGATGGCGAAGTCTTAATAAAAGGCGAGATCATAATGAAAGGTTATTGGCAGAATGAGCAAGCCAATCGCGATGCATTCACAGATGATGGATTCTTTAGAAGTGGCGATCTTGGTTCATTAGATTCAGATGGATATTTATCAATCGTTGGCAGAAAGAAAGAATTGATCGTTACTTCAGGTGGAAAAAATGTTGCACCTGCAGTCCTTGAAGATCGAGTTAAATCTCATCCACTTGTGAGTCAATGTTTAGTGGTTGGCGATAACCGCCCATTTATCGCCGCTCTCATAACTATCGATCCAGATGCCCTGAAAATTTGGAGTGCAGCCAATAAAAAGGAAGGTGCGAGTATTTCTGATTTGACGCACGATCCAGATTTAATAGCGGTAGTTCAAACGGCCGTTGATGAGGCTAATAAGGCGGTATCGCGCGCTGAATCAATTAGAAAATTCCAGATTCTTCCAGTTGATTTCACTATTGCAGATGGGCAATTAACTGCCAAGATGTCGGTTAAACGCCACGTGGTTGGCCAACAATTTGCCTCCCAAATTGAAGCCCTCTATCTATGATGCTTGCCAAAGAGTTTCGAGACTCAGTTTCTAAAGAAATTAAACGGCTCTATAGGGAAATCGATCACAGAGTTGGAAACTACCAAACTCCTTCAAATTCCAGATCAAAGTTACGTCTGCAAAATTTTGCACTTATAAGCCTTGAAGATTCGTTAAGAAACAATAACGAATTGGCGGTTCGTTCTGAAATAGCTGATATAAATAAGATGGCGGTCCATTCCTCTTTAGCTATTAAGTTAAATTTCAACAAGACGGAATTAGAAGTAAAAGATGCTATTAATTTCAAATTAACCAAAAGGGAGTTAGAGATTTTAAATTTGCTGCCGAGTGGACTTTCAATCAACGCTATGGCTAAGAAATCTTTTCTGACTGAATCAACTATCAAGACCCATCTATCGGCAATTTATCGGAAATTGGGCGTATCAAATCGTGTGCAAGCAATTTCAATTGCACGTGAAAATAATATATTAACCTTCTAAAACATCTTTAAATCGCGCTCCCCACAACTCCCAAGACCAATCACTTTCAGCCCACTTGCGTCCTGCTTCTCCCATCGCCTTGGCGCGTTCTAAATTACTCAAAATATTGATTAAATGCTTCGCAATATCTCTACGGTCGCGGCCATCGGCAACAAAACCAGTTTCACCAACCAATACGGCGTCAGGTGCTCCTCCGCTTGCTCCACCTAGAACTGGAATTCCGCTGGCGCTAGCTTCTAAGTAAACGATTCCAAGTCCTTCAACTTCAAGCCCAAAATTTCTAGATCTTGAAGGCATGGCAAATACATCTCCTAGAAGGAAATACTTTGGAAGCTCTTTATATGAAACTCTTCCTGCAAAAATTACACACTCGGTTAGCCCTAATTTTTCAGCGCGTTTTATAAGATGTCTTTTTAATTTTCCTTCACCAACATAGACCAATTTAACATTTGGAATTTCTTTACGAATTAACGGTAGAGCTTCGATTAATTTATCTTGCCCCTTACGTTTAACCAATCGCCCAACGCAAACTATTGTGGGACGGCCAGCTAGGCCAAATTTTGTAACTAAATCGGAAGGCTTTTCGCCAGGCTTAAAGTGATCAATTGATATTCCCGGTGCAATACGAATTAACTCAGTTTTATTTCCGAGCGCCCCTTTAATTGAATCTCTTGTGAATGCCCCTAGATACGTCACGACATCGCAGCCATTTCCGATTCTGCGCATTGCCTGTCGAAATAAAGGAACCTTCGCCCACCAAACTTCATGGCCATGTGAGATTGCAACTGTTCTCTTAATTCCTGCCTTCTTTAAATTTTTTGCCATCATCGCAAGTGGCGCTGCAGCTCCAAACCAGGCAACTTCAGATTGAAATTCTTTAGCTATCGCAATTGCTTTTTTAGTGATGCGAGGTGTCGGAATTAGTAGCGAAGATTTATCTCTAATTACCTTTACGCCAGTGCTTTTCTCTAAATTCTTATCAAACTCTTCAAAACCTTCTTCTCTGGATGTGTAAATAACAATATCTTTGCCATCAAGCTGATCAATTAATCCAAGGAGAAAAGTTTCAATCCCGCCCGCATGTGGACCAAGATCGTTAGTTATTAAAAGTATTGAGCGTTTAGATTCTGCGGGCGCCATAAAATGCCAGCGATCCAAATCTACTACCGAAATCTTGAACCTTAACTCTTGAGCCAGGACGTGGTGCATCAACCATTCGGCCACTTGAAAGGTAGATACCAACGTGTGAGATGTAATTTCCGCGACCAAAGAAAACCAAATCTCCAGGTTTTAATTGATTATATTTAACCGCTCTTCCAAATCGAGATTGGGCGGCTGCAGAGTGCGGCAAACTAACGCCCGCCTGCTGGAATGCTCGCATTGTTAAACCACTGCAATCCCAAAGAGTTGGACCTGCTGCGCCAAATACATAACGGTCACCAATTTGTTTAATTGCAAAACGAAGAGCGATTGCGCCTCGGCCAGAGCCTAAGTTTAGTTTCGCAACTTCCGCTAAAGATGCTGCTTGATCAGCGTTCTCTTGATTATCAATCAACTTTGCTAATCGTTCACGCTCTGCCTTTGTAAGTGAAGCTAAGAGCGCCTCAGCCGCTGCAAGTTTTCCTTCAGCAGCTCGCTTCTGCGCCGCATATTTCTCTTGCGCTTTTTTAACTAACGCCAATTTGTCATTGACGGTTGCTGTTTTGGCATTTAACCGTTGTTTAGCAACCGCATATTTTCTAAGTTGGAGCGCTTGTTTCTTAGTAATAGATTCAAGCGAACCAGCTGCTGATAGATAAAGTTTTGGATCGGATGAAAAGAGTAGCTCCATGCCTTTCCCAAAGCCACCAGATTTATATTCTTCACGAGCAATAGCGCCTAAAGACTTTTGAAATTGGCCAACAGTTTTTGCATCCGCCTCAGCTTGTCGCTGTACTGATGCAAGTGTTCTAGTTAAGGAATTTAATTCAACCTGAGCTTGCTGAGCAGATTCACCTGCAGCAGCCGCTTCCTCTTGAAGAGCGCGCACTTTATCTCGTACATCTTGCAGACTTGGTGCAGCGCTTACTGGGCTTGCAAGAGTTGCTCCCAATAGAAAAGCGAGAGTGGCTACTCGAAATTTCATTAGGAAAGAATACTAAGTGGCTTTGAGATGCCCAATTCCCCGCATTGATTAGGCTTATCACATGACAATTTATGCCAATCTTGTAATTGGCCAAGATGGCTCCACAACTAACGGTGGAAAGTCATCTGGATTATCTTCACAGGAAGATCGCAGACGATTCCACAACTTGCGAAACAAAGTAGATGTAATTTTTATTGGAGGAAGAACAGCGCGAACAGAACCCTATAAAAGTACGCCAAAACCACTTGTGATTGTCTCTAGATCTGAAAAAGTTGTGGAGGTAGCTGAAAATGATCTAGCCGAAATTTCAAATCAGACCCCGCTTGAAGCGCTTAAATATGCGCAAAATAAATTCGGTGAAAATATCCTGGTTGAAGGCGGTCCCAACCTTTTAAATGAAGTTATTTCGATTGTAGATGAGCTTTATATAACAATTTCAATGAAGACCGGCGATGGTCAAATAGTAAGTTTCGATGGCCTTACAAGAGATTTTATTATGGAGGATATGGAGAAAATTGATGGCGAAATCTTCTATCGCTTTAAGCGATCGAGGTAACTGCTACCCCAGCGATTGCAAGAAATATTCCCAAGTATTGAACTTTATGTAATCTTTCATGTAAAACTCTAAAAGCAAGCAAGGCGGTCGCAATTGGCACGAGTGACCCAAGAACCATTGCTACAGAAACTAATCCCTTTGTCGTTGCAATTCCCAGACAGAGATTTGCAAGGAAATCTGCAGAGCCCATAAAAACAAGTGGAAGAATCTCTTTCTTCTCAAACTTTCCGTAGTTTCGAAGAGCTATCGCGACTAACAAAGTAACTGAAACTGAAAATACTCGCATTGTTGTCATCGTTAATAATGAACTCACCTTTGCTCCTTGTGCCATAAAGGCAAGAGCAGTTCCAAAGAAGAACATTGCAGCTACGCCAAGCATGATTGGCTTAATTGGTGATCCTTTTACAACTTCAGGGCCAGATGCAAAAAATGCTCCGATCAAAGCAACTATCATTCCGAGAATTTGTAATTGGCTAGGGCGTTCGCCATTTGCGAATGCAATAGAAATTGGAATAAGCGCACCAAGAGATGCGATAGAAGAGATGACTCCCATACTTCCAGTTGCAAGACCTTGATAGAAAACCACAAGACCAAAGAAGCCGGCAATTGATGATCCCAGTCCAGGAAGTAAATAACCATTCCAACTTAAATTCGGCGCTACATATGCATTTGTAACAACTACGAGAAAAATTCCTAAAGCTAATCCAAATACTTGAGATGCGGCTGTAACTGCAACAGCTTTATGCTTTTTAGTAAGTACGCCTCCAACAAAATCAGCGCTCCCCCATAAAATACTTGAAAGCAGTGCGAGTATCGATGCCATTTGGCTACCCTACCGAGCGCCTCCGCTCAAAATGAAATCCCACGCCTTAAAATTCTTCCGTGACTGTTGATTTCGAAAAAATTGCTAACGATATTCGTAAAATAAAATCGCGAAGTGAAATCGTATTAACAGAAGTTCCTGCGCCTCAAAAATTAGCTCCTCATGCTATGGCTCTTTCTGCGGATGTTTCTGAAATAACTGCAACTGGCCGCTTTGTCTTATTGCATGATCCTGCCGGTCAAGAAGGCTGGGGTGGAACCTTTAGATGTGTCACCTTTATTAGATCAGCCATTGATGCTGAAATGGCATCAGATCCTGTTTTAGTTGATTTAGGTTGGAGTTACCTCCTTGATTCTCTTGCAAAACATGGAGCTAAATTTTCAAATCCAAGTGGAACAGTAACTAGAGTTTCAAGCGCATCTTTTGGAACACTAAAAGGGCAAGTTGAATCTAATGAGTTAGAAATTAGAGCTTCTTGGACTCCAGAAGAACCTGAGAAATTGGTCGACCATGCCCTTGCTTGGTTAGAGACTATCGAGATTGCCTGTGGTCTCATGCCGATACCAACTGGCGTTACACAACTTTCAAGAAACAATTAATTAATAAATTATGGCAACGCCTCTTCTCACTCCTAAAGCTGGCCTGCCAAAGTTAATTGAAAACGAAAGCGAATTTGAGAAGGCGCTTGAAGAATTGGATTCTGGGGCTGGACCAATCGCTCTAGATGCTGAACGCGCATCAGGATTTAAATACTCTGCTCGCGCATACTTAATTCAAATTCACCGCAGGGGTGGCGGGTTGCATTTAATTGATCCGATTTCCGTTGGCAATACCGAATTGTGGCGAGAATTCAATTCTAATTTTGATGAGGAAGAGTGGATCTTGCATGCCAGCACACAAGATCTTCCATGCCTGCGAGAGTTAGGATTAAACCCAAAAATATTATTTGATACTGAACTTGGCGGACGCATCGCAGGTTGTGAGCGCGTTGGCCTTGGTTCACTCTGTGAATCTCTTCTTGAAATCCAATTAGCAAAAGAACATAGCGCAGTCGATTGGTCCACTCGTCCACTAAAGGAAAATTGGTTAAATTATGCCGCGCTCGATGTTGATGTGTTAATAGATTTGCGCGATAGCGTCGAGAACTTATTAATTGAGAGCAAAAAATTAGAATGGGCAAAGGCGGAGTTTGCTCATGTTTTAACCCTCCCACTTACCCATGAACGACAAGATCCTTGGCGGCGAACTTCTGGAATGCATAAGATTCGAGATCGGCGAGCGCTTAATTCAATTAAGAATTTATGGCACGCTCGCGATAGCTACGCAAGTCAAGTAGATGTTGCCCCCGGTCGAATCTTTAACGATGCCACTTTGATGGAGATTATTAATAAGGCTCCAACTACTCTCGATGAATTTTCCAAGATTTTATTGAAGCGAACTCGTTATCAGGAGCTGCCAACTAAAGAATGGTTTGAGATCTATTCCAATTCACTGACTGCGACCGAGAGTGAACTTCCTCCAATGCGCGGTAGTGGCAACGGGCTACCAGCGATAAAGATTTGGGAGAAGAAGAACCCGCAAGGCTATGCCCGGGCTACCCACGTTCGAGCAAAGGTAAATGAGCTAGCTTCCGAGATTGGAATGCCTCCAGAGAATCTAATCTCACCAGAATGTATTAAACGCCTTTGTTGGGATGAACCTATTGGTGAACTTTCCAGCTTCATTGAAGGGGCTTTAAAGGGCGCTGGGGCCCGAGATTGGCAGGTTGGCGCCATAGCACCCCACCTCATAGGCCCAATTCAAGAGCGTGAACCCCTAAAAATTGTCGAGCCTGAAGAGGGAATTACGCAACAGTAAAGTTGCGTAAATACGGGAGGCTTCGCTAGGGTCTTCCTGTGGCAAGTACATTTCTTATCGCACTTCGCGAAGGCCTAGAAGCTGCCTTAATTATTGGAATTCTCGTCGCTTATCTAAAGCGATCAAATAGAGAACGCGCCCTCACACTTCTTTGGACTGGCGTTGCCCTTGCGATCACTTTAAGTATTGCCTTTGGCGCATTTTTAACATTTACATCATCTGAACTTTCACCACGTGGTGAAATGGTTTTCGCAGGAACTACTTCTATTGCGGCAACAGTATTAGTTACATTTATGGTCTTTTGGATGAAGCGAGCTGCTCGCACAATTAAGAGCGATCTAGAAAGTAAAGTCGATGTTGCTCTCCCACTCGGTGGTTTTGCTCTGATGAGCGCCGCATTCTTTGCGGTCGTTCGAGAAGGTTTAGAGACAGCGCTTTTTATCTTTTCTAATTTCAAAACAGTCTCCCGTAATTCTGGTCCATCAATCGGATTAATACTTGGATTGTCTGCCGCCGTATTCCTTGGGGTTGCTATCTATAAGCGCTCTTTGCGAATCAATTTAAGTAAGTTTTTCTTAGTAACCGGCACTGCGCTATTAGTTGTTGCAGGTGGCGTACTTGCCCATGGTGTTAAAGAATTTCAGGAATTTGGATTACTTCCTGGAGCAAACTCTTACGCCTGGAAATTTGAGAATCCAAATAATTTAATTGATTCTTTACTTTCCGGAACTATCGGTATTTCAACAACTACAACTTGGGTTCAGTTATTTATTTGGGCGATCTATCTTGGATTGGTTCTGCCATTCTTCTTCGCGCCCGCCACTCGTAAAGAGTTGGCCGCTGTTCCAAGCAA